>NZ_CP058561.1:625119-937679 GCF_018141425.1 Vallitalea guaymasensis | reverse complement strand
TAGGATCAACAGCAGGTGGTTTGAAATTGACCAGAGTATATTTAATGTACCGTATAACGAGAGAAAACATAAAAAAAAGATTATCAGCATCAAGAACAGTAAGCAACCCATATTTTTATCGAGCTCAAGGAAAGACTTTTATTGATAAATCTTTGGAGTCGGATACGGTTGGATTTATATTTCTTTATATTGTTATATTTGTTATTGGTTCACTATTAATAACTTTGACCGCATCTTGTTCCTTGAGTGATGCAATGTTTGAGTTTGCCTCATCACTCGGTACAGTTGGACTTTCTATTGGATTAACAGGACCTACAACGAACAATATGACACTTTTTATTGAAATGATAGGAATGTTATTAGGTAGATTAGAAATCTTTATAGTAATAATAGGTATTAATTCGAGCATAAAACAAGCATTTAACTTATGTAATAATAAGAATACTTGTTGTAAAAAATAAAATTAATTAAAGTGCTGTATTTGTGCTTAATAAAAACGTATATTTTTGATAAAGGTTTATCGTCATTATAGAAATAAAAAACATTAATTTGCCACCTTATTGCCATCGTCAGTACTTAGTCGGTGGCAAATTTTTGAAGATAGAGCACAAAGGAATAAATTTAAATTAAATGAAGAGATTTATACGATTGTTACAAGAGATTGAGCTAGAAATAGATGAAGATTAAAATTTAAAGACTATCTTTAGTAAAAAACACTAGGAGTATTTTTGCCGACAATACTGTGCATGAAAAGTCGAGTTAATAACCAATAATAATGTTACTCTTTTATTCAAAGGAGGTTAAGCGAATGAAATGGTTAGAAAAAATGAATAATGCAATAGACTATATTGAAGACAATATTACTAGTGATAATGATTATATTCATTTAGCTAGAACTACTGGCTGTTCCTTATATCATTTTCAAAGGATGTTTTCCTTTATTTTAGATAATATATCAGAAGAAGAAGGCCTATGAACTGGAGAATAGTCATATGAAAATAAAGCTGCTATTAAATTTAATTTAGGACTATATGGGTGAAGGAATATTAATTTTAAGGTACTTCTAAGTTCTTTTAGAACATATAGTAATATTTTAGTTGAAAACTCTACTATTTTGGTGTAAAATTTTATTAGTAGAACTTTCAACTAATATTCATATAAGAAAGGGGTTCTTGAATGTATAGTTTTAAAGATGATTACAGTGAAGGCGCACATTATAAAATTTTAGAAGCCTTAGTATCAACTAATCTTGTACAAGAAGACGGATATAGTATGGATTCTCATTGTAAAAGAGCAATAGAACTTTTAAAAGAAGCTACAGATGATTATTCTATTGATGTGCATTTTATTTCAGGTGGGACACAAACCAATCTTTTGACTATAAGCTCTTGTCTTAGACCTCATGAAGCATGCATATCAGCTAAAACTGGTCATATAGCTACTCATGAAGCAGGAGCAATAGAAGCCACTGGACATAAGATAATTACTATAGAAAATTCACAAGGTAAATTATCACCAGATTCAATCCAACATGTATTAAAGAAATATAGTTTCGAATATGCAGTAAAGCCTAGGGTAGTTTATATTTCTAATCCTACTGAGCTTGGAACAATTTATACAAAAGAGGAATTAAAGACGCTTTATAAATTTTGTAAATCAAATGGACTTTTACTTTATTTAGATGGGGCTAGACTTTCTTCTGCATTAGTTGTACCAGAAGCACATCTTTCACTTAAGGATATAAATAAGTACACAGATGCCTTCTTTTTTGGTGGTACAAAAAATGGTGCCCTTTTAGGAGAAGCACTTATATTTTCAAATGATGATTTTAAATTGGATTTTAGATATATGCTTAAGCAAAAAGGTGCTATGCTGGCTAAGGGACGAATACTTGGAATTCAATTTGAAACGCTTTTAGAAGAGAATTTATATTTAGATATAGCAAAACATGGGAGAAACTTAGCTCAAAAAGTGCAATCAAATCTTAAAGCTATAGGATTTAAGTTATTAGTAGAATCACCAACAAATCAGATATTTCCTATATTTTCTAATAATATGATTGAAAATTTGAGAAAAGATTTTGCTTTTCATACTTGGTCTTTTATAGATCAGGAAAATAGTTGTATTCGTTTAGTTTTTTCTTGGGCTACACCTATAGAAAAAGTAGATGAATTCTTAAATAGAGTAAACCAATTAAAGGAGAAAGGCTTATAATGAGTAATCCAAAGCATCTTATACTTAGAAGATTAGGATCTTTAACTAGAACGATACATGCTATAGTAGAGTCAGAATTTAATAAATATGGATTAAAAAGAGGTCAATTCATTTATATCATCAGAATTTGTGAAAATCCAGGTATTAATCAAATGACTCTTTCCAATATATTAAAAGTTGATAAAACAAGAACTGCTAAGAGTATAAAAAAATTAGTAGAGAATGAATTTATTACAAAAGAAAGAGATAAAAATGATGCTAGATCTTTTTTGCTTTATCCAACTGATAAGGGGCAAGAAGTCTATAAAAAAATCATTAAAGAAGAAAATAGGCAGATAGATATTTGTTTTAAGGGATTTAATGATTCGGAAAAAGAAATAATATCTGTTCTTCTTTCTAAAATGACTAATAATCTAGAAGAAGATTGGAAAAATCTTAAAAGGTAGATTAGAGTAAATAATACACATTGTGAAGATGGAGGAATTATATGAATAGGAATGAAGCTTTAGAATTATTAAAAGATCATGTAAAGTCAGAACAACTATACCGTCATAGTTTGGCTGTTGAAGCAGCTATGATTGCTTATGCAAAACATTTTGGAGAAGATGTAGAACTTTGGGGGAATTTAGGGCTTCTTCATGATATTGATTTTGAAAAATATCCAGAAGAACATCCCCAAATGGCTCCTAAACTCCTAGAACCAGCAGGTGTGGATCAAGATTTTATTGATGCTGTATTATCACATGGATTAGATGAAAAGGAGATGCGTACGAATACTATACGTAAGGCGTTAAGTGCTGTTGATCAGATGTCTAGCTTTATTATTGCTATAGCACTTATGCGTCCAACGCGCCTAGAAGGTTTAAAGGCAAAGTCAGTTAAGAAAAAAATGAAGGATAAAGCTTTTGCAAAAGCTATAGATCGTGCGTATCTTGAAGAAACAAGGGAAGATCTGGGAGTTGAATTTGCTGAACATGTAGATATTATAGTTAAGGGTTTAATCAATCAAGAAGAAAGATTAAATGCTGAAGGAGCTAGTTTACTGTGAGCCATACCCATTGTAGAAAGTGTGTTGAGATATGCCCATATGCATAAGATATATTAACAAATTGTGATTATAACAATATCTTTATAAAATACGATATAATATAGAAATTGTTGTGTGATAGTAACTTTTCTTTTATATATTAAGTATAACATTTATTAAATACTATAGAATAGGTGGTGTCGAAATGATTGAAGTTTGTTTTAGTGATTCAGAAAAGGGTTGTTTGAAGGTAGCGCAAAAAGAGGGCAAAGGATTAGGTAATAATTCAAAGGATGTTGTTGCAATTTTTGGTCTTGATATGCTAGAAATTAAATCAGGAGTAGTAAGTAAAAAGCGTAAAAAGTTGCTTTTTGATATGTTTAAATCTCCTTTTGATGATATTAAAAACTTTGATATTTGGTGGGAGAAGTATGTAAAAGATTTAAATATATTAATCGACAGTGCGCAAAGGGGTGAGGATATCCGTATTTGGTACAGTAATGCACCTTGTTCTATCTGTGGATTATACTTTGTGATGGCTCAAATAGAGAATTTTCAATGCAGGGTAACGGGTATTAAACTTCCCGCTATTGTGCAAAATGATAACGGTAAGATTATAGAATATTTGAGTTGGGGAGAATTAAGAGCAGAAAAGTTTTGTGAATTTCTTCATCTCGAATCTGAAATATCACAAATTGAACGTCAATTAATGGTGGCAAAATGGAGAAAATTAGAAGATGAAAATGCTACTCTTAGAGTTGTTATAAACGGAAAACTAACAAGTGTACCGAGTGACTTCTACGATTATTATATCCGTAAAGAAATTCCAGATGATCAGTTTATAATGGGACACCTTATAGGGAATGTACTTGGCAAATATCAATTTGGTATTGGTGATGATTGGATTGCTAAGCGCATAGAAAACATGATTTCAAGAGGAGAGTTACATGTAGTAAAGGATAATGAGCTAGGGTATAGAAGAATTTTAAAAAAGTGATTGAAATTCTCGAGTACTGATTAAAATGAGGAATAAAGAGTTTATACTCTGTGTTAATGATAATAAAAGAATAACGTGTTGTGGTAAAAATTACCACATACGTTATTCTTTTGTTTTCACAATAAAATCCAAATAAGGGATTCAAAAAATGAAAAACATATTAAAAAATTAGAAGAGCTTAATTATTTGATTAAAAAAGAAAGTGAATATAACATTGAACTCCACTATGAGTATTTAAGTGATATTGGATTAGTTTCCCCTTACAGATTACAAATAGAATATGCTAAAGAAATAAATTTAAAAATGTCATTTGTAAATGACCCACAAATGGTTAATGTAGCTGTTTCTCGAGCAATAAATCAGTTAATCCTTATCGCTGATACAGATGCATTCTACAAAAATGGAAATGAACTTGGAGACTTGATAAAGTACATAGAATACCATGATATAAAAAATATAGAGGAAGGACGAGTTATCTCTGTATTTGACTTACTCTACAAAGAGTATTCGCATAAATTATTAGTAAGAAAAGAAGCGCTGTCGCGAGTTAAAAAGAATATAAAATATGATAGTGAGAATAAAATGATTAGTTCTGTAAGAACTCATAGTGTCAAATTATAACTAAATGTATGCTACTCTTATACATGTTGGTTATTATTATATTTAAGTTTATATTAATATTAGTGATGTATCTAGTAGTTCTATATTTTATTAGATCTAAGATTTCCAATAATTAAAGCTTAGTAAATCATAGTTAAGGAAAAAGTATCCTAGAAAGAAAAAGGCTTGCAAATTTGCAAGTCTAAAATATACCTAATTTTCTTCTAACAATCGGTGAATATAACCAAGAACTTGTTTTCGTTGACTGTCAGTTAACTGAAGAAAGTATCTAATTGTTTGCTTATCAATTTCGTCAAGAGAATTTTGCATAGCAAGCTCGTCAATAAGCCTATCAGTTATATCATTAAAAATAATACCTTCACCAGTAGTAAACCAATTTTCGTTTACATTAAATTCTTTAATAATGGTATTCTTAACTCGAGTTGTTAACATAACAGTACCATTCTCAATATTAGCTAGGTTAGAGCGGCTCATATTAATTCTTTTGGCGAAGTCTATTTGATTTAGTTTAAGCAACTTTCTAAGTTCCTTTATACGTGATTGCATAATTAACACCTCCATAATTACATAGAATTTATATGATATTTACATTAACTACTCTTTTCTAAGAGGCGATGCATGTAGCCAAGAACTTGCTTGCGTTTATTATCATTCAAATTAATAAAATTACATATTATGTTTTTATCAATATCATCAAGAGAATTTTCAATGGATAGTCTATTGATGAGTTCTTCGGTAATATCATTAAATGCATTACCTTGTCCTGTTTCAAACCAATCAGGATTTACATTAAATTCTTTGAATATAGTATTTTTAACTCTATCAGTTAACATTATGGTACCATTTTCAATATTGGATAAATTTGATTGACTAATGTTAATTTTCTTAGAAAAAGATTCTTGAGTTAAATTTAACAATTTTCTAAGTTCTTTAATTCGTGAAATAGAGACCACCTCCCATTAGAAATAGTATATAATACCAATAAATGTTTGTCAATAATAAAAAACAGCCATTAAAAGTATTGGAACAAATAAATACTAATGTTAAAATGTTTGTAACAAATAAAAAGGAGTGGTTCGATGGATGGGCAAATAATTAAAGAATTAATAATATGCATGTCAAAACTTGATAAAGAAGAGAAACTAGAAATTCTTAATATGACTAAAGGTTTACTAATAAAAAATAATGATAATAAAAAAGACAACTATAATGTTCTATATAAATAAAAATATGATTAAGCTATGTAGGGAGAATCAAATGGAAGTAAAAAGACGTATGGATATACTTTTAAATCAACTTAATGAAGGAAAGCAGAATGATAGTGTTTTACAAGGATAATGAAATCTGTATTAGTACCTATTGATTATTTAATATAATTGATAGGTATTTTTACACATACAAGACAATCACCAGAACCATCAAACACGATTACAAGAAATACTAAGGAACCAAATAAGACAATAATAATGTAATATATAAGATGTAATACAATAGCAAAAAGCTCTTGTGAGGCAAATGCCCTTACAGGAGCTTTTTCATATTTACTTAACATTGTATTCAGTTATTAAAAAGAAAGAGGTGAAAGTAATGGATTTTTCAAAAGAGAAATTTAAGCATCTAGATCAGTTCTTTGCTAAGAATCCTGATATTTGCTTAAGAACTATGAACTTGTTGGACGAACAAGAGGTTTCTACCTTATGTTTTGACAGACTAAAAAAACATAAAGACCAGCTTATGCTTCTATTAAAAGCTTGGCAACGATTACTAAAGATATTACCTGAAAGTCAAGATGAAGTTACAGTCATTAAGAAGTTACTTAATAATAATCTACATTCAGCAGTGCAGATTGCATCCATACCTAAGAAACACTTTTTAAAAGAGTACGGGCATCTCTTTAATGATTTAGAAGAAGCAAATGCCATGTATCACAATGCCCAAATGGTGAGAAGTCAAATTGCTGTTAAATACATGAGGTTGAAGCAAAACCATGAACCTCATATTGAGGCTGCTAGATTTCGCCAACAATTATAATAAGAGAGGAGTGTAAAAGAATGAGTCAAGATAACAATACTGATTTTTCAAGTTATGAAAAAATATTTGGTGAAATAGATTTCAGAGAAGGCGATGATGCCAGATCTGTTCTATCACCAGCAGCTTATTTAGCTGATTTACTACAATTATATGAAGATGAATTTGATGAAGAAGCCGATAGCAGCTTATGGAATATGAGAAGAGAAGATATTCTTCATATACTTTTAGACGAAGAGAATACTTTTACTATGGTTCCTTATCTAGATATTGTCAATGAAATATTGGAAGGAAGAGTAGAAGGAGATACTTATGAGGTATTAAAAGGAGCTAAACATCCAATTAATCTTTCATTCAATCTAGAACATGAGAAGATAAAAAACTATTTAGCACATATGGAAATTACACAAGAACAATTATATAAACTCTTCTCTATAGATAGTAATGAGGAATTACGTAATAAGAGCAATAATATTATTGCAAGAGAATATTTAGGACTATCAGAGGAAGCTTATAATCATATCTGTAACAACACAACTGAGTTAGTATCACTCTATGGTATTACTCAAGGAGATATTGACGAAGAAGCAGATGTCTTAGAAGGAGACAATATAGATAACCTTTTAAAAGAAGATATTAATACTCTACTTACTAATGTAAAGAGGTTCATGAGAAAGACTAAGATTACATTTAAAGAGTTACTAGAATTACTATATGGAAATCTTAGTGACAATGAGTCGGAATATGCAGGAAGCTTCTACTTGAATAATAATTTATCAGGGTATGCTATATTAGATGAGGAACAAGAAAAAATTATAGGTATTGAAAATAATGATGATATGAGGATATGGTTAAGACGTGCATATCTTTTTATTTATCTAGCTAAGAAGACACAAGTATCATTTGTAGAATTAGATATGATTCTTAGGAGTTGTTGCAATAATATACTTAACGAAGAAGCTATTCTACATATGGCATATATTCTAAAATTACATAAAGATTATGAGTTGCCCATTGATATGACATGTGGACTACTTGTATCCATGAACACTCTAGGAACAGGTAATGAAGAGCAGCCTATTGATTTATTTAATAGAATATACAATGGTGATATTACTGCCATTGATAAAAATTACATCCAAGTGACAGATACTCTTCATCCTGAGTACGAGAACAGTGAATATACTAGAATCCTACCAGTTAATGAAGATGATCTCATGAGTGATGATAATATAGATTTTAGAGAAAGATTGTGTAAAGCCCTTAAGATGACTGAGGAAGATGTGGCAGCTTTTATAACCTGTTTCACTGATAGATCAGGGATTGAAGGCTTAAAAGTAACAAAGGACATGTTATTAACTAATTTAACCCTTCTCTATAGGGTAGCTACAGTAACAGAGTTCCTTGATATATCAGTAAAGGAACTATGCTATATATTAGACGTTATAAGTGATGACCCTATTATTAGAGTTCATAATGTTTTTGACAGGTTAATTGCTTATAATCCTAATATCAGGGATTGTTACACAATCTTTTCAAGTAACGATGTAACAAATAATATTTGGCTTATACAACTCATAGTATCTATCACTAAATGGATGCAGGAGAATGATTTCACTGGTGAAGAATTACGTCAGATAACATTACGTTTTCAAGCTTTTGAAGAGGATGAGCTAGAGGATGACGAAGAAACAGAAGAAATAAAAGCTCTGAAAGAAGAGAAGAAAGCTAAGATTGATTTCTTGAATAATCTTTATACTCAGTTCAAAACCCTACTATTTGAACCACAATTATTAACAACTGATGATTGTGATGATAGAACTTCAAGGGCTATTTATCGCTATATTATAGGGGGCGATAATAAAGTTGTTTCTAATAAGGATAAAGGTATTCTTCTTTGCAGTAAAGATAAGGATAGAGAGAGAGTTTCTGAAGTTGTATATGAAGCTGTTAATCATTTGGATCATCTAAGTATAGAGGATTTTACTAATACTGGATTAGAAGAGAAGATTCTTAATAAACTAAAAAATAATTTGGTTTATAGAGGTTATATTAATACAAAAGGTGATATCAATGAAAATGTTTTTCCAGAGAATGTAGAAGATTTCCAGATAACTACTGATTTTCGCGTAATGAAAGATGATGTTTTTGACATAATAGCTAATATCTATGAAGAAGCTTTAAGTGAAGAGGAATCTAGTGAAGATGTGTTAATGTCTTTATATCCATCTGATTTTGAGGAATTGAATCTATCAGAAGGTGAGCAGCAGGAACTATATGATAATCTATTATTCAACAATTATATAGATGAAGATAGTAATGTGATTGATCCTGAGTTCTTTGGATTCGTGGAGAACAAGGTATTATTTATGGTTAATGCTGATATAGTAGATTATGCTAAAGAAGTATATCAAGTTATTAAAGACAATATGCAGAAGTTTACAGATAAGGATATTGTTCTTGATAGTACTATCTTTTCACATTTACCTATAAGCGAACTTGATACAGAAAAGCTTATGACTAATCTACTATTCAACGATTATATAGATGATGAGCATGTTATTAGGGATAAAGAAGAATTGCTTAATACATCTATTGAGGATTTTAACTTAGCTATTGCTTATTATCCTTATCGTTTTGAAATACTGGATACTATTAAAAAACATATTATAGAAGTAAAAGACTATTTTTATAATGTGGATGATACTATGCTTAGAGGAGTATCAGGTTATATTGTAGCATTAGATATATACAAAAACTTAGAAGGAAGATACTTAAGAAATGGAAAGATGACTTTAGAAGGTTATAATTTCTTCAGTCAGAACTTCAACATTGAAAACTTCGAGCTTGGCGATTATTTCACTAATATCCATGAAGAAATCATTTTCAATCATATGAGTAAAATAGTAGAGGTAATTGACAGATACAGAGTTAAGCCTGCTACTTTAGAAGAATTAGGATTGAATGAGATGGAACGAGAAGAGCTTGTGGAAATGTTGGAAACCTGTGAGTATACCTATGACTATAAGCTTAATAGGGAAGAGATAGATTATTTCTTAAATGTGAATAATGCTCTTGTATTTAAAATAGAAAGATTTGATGATTACAATAAGGATATCTTCTTCTTATTACATGATATAGCTAAGGAAATGAAACAGGAGATTGATGATATTAGTCAGATTCTTATAGACCAGGCAATAATGCAGGAGGAGACATTACTTACTGCTTTACAAGATGTATATGGTATTGGAGCAGATGAGATCAGTGTTGTTATGAATAATATCATTGGAACCCATAATAGCTTAGTGGAACAATTTATGGGTCCTGTAATAGAAGCGGTTAATGTAAATGATAAGCTTATGTTAGAACCTAAGAGTACAAGATTCAACAACCTCTATCGTAGAGCGAAGCAGATTGCTATATTGATAGGAAAATTAGGTCTTACCACAGATCAGATAGAAGTAGCTTTTCATGACCAACAATTAACAGAGAAGTTTCCAGAGCATTTAATTTTACCAGAGGGTATTAAAACATTTGATGTCATCTTAGAAGGGGTAGGTTCTATAATATATCTCTTTACTAAAGATAATTATTACGCATATTCTGCTGATGATTATACCTATGTAAGAGATATGGCTGCTACAGTTAAGGTTATAGAGGAACAGGATGAAGAAGATGAGCTATATCAAGGTTTAACAGATATAGATAGATTCTATTATGAGTATAGTGAGCAAGGTGTGAACCCATTCTGTGTTGATGCTGCTTTTGTAGATTCATCAGGCACGATTCACATCATATCAGGAACTAACTACTATTGTAAAACTACCAATTCTGACCTATGGGAATTAAAAGAGAGACAATGGGGAAAAGTAGAAAATAACTTTTCTGATATTGACAAGATTGATGGAGCTTACGTAGATGAAGAAGGGAAAACTTATTTATTTTCAAAAGGTCAATATATTAGATATATATCCCATGTGAATATTAATGACCAGATTCAATATATGGATGAAGGCTATCCAAAAGATATTAATAAAAATTGGAAGGAAGAGTTTGGTAAAGAAATTCATCCATTTTTCCATAAGTCTATAGATGCTTCAATGGTGGGAATAGACCATAAAAGATATTTATTCAAGGATGATGTATATGTATCTTCAGATGACTATGTGCATCCAAAGATGATTTTAGACCGTTTTGGACATGTTAAAAATAATTTCAATAGAATGAGACATATTGATGCAGCTTTCACTATTGAAGATAAATACTATTTATTTGCTGGTGACCAAGTTATATGCTATAGGAATAATATAGAAAATAATGGAGTATATGTAGAAGAAGGTTATCCTCTTACTATTGATACATGGATGCCAGAATTACCTTATAATTTTAAAAAGAGAATAGATGCAGCTATTAACACAGACGATGGCATCTTCCTATTATCAGATGGTAAATCCATTAATATAACCTGTGATGACAAAGGATTCCATGTATCAGCCAGCGAGGAAGAGACATCTAAACAGTGGGGTATTGTCAAGAATAATATAATTGAAAATAATAAAGTAGATGCAGCATTTGTAGGATTAGATGGTAAGGCTTATGTGTTTAGTGGAGATCAGTATTATCGCTATTCTGGTGAAGATTATAAGGTTGTTGATTCTGGTTATCCAAGATTTATAGAATCTGATTGGGATTCACTATTAGAGGTAACAGCAGCATTTGTACTAGATGGCAAAACCTACTTATGTGGTATGACAGATGGTGAGTCCATGAAGTATGTTAGATATTCTACTAATGATTATACCGTAGTGGATGAAGGTTATCCAAAGACTTTAGATGATAACTGGTGGAATCTACCTTTTGCTTTGACGAAGACTGATATACCAGATACATATTTTGATACTATTGATGCTGTTTTTACTGACCAACAAGGACGTACTTATTTATTCTCTAGTAACAGATATATTTATTTTGACAATCAACATAGATGGTGGTCAGAACCAGCCTTGATGTCAGATACTTGGGGAGATATGCCATTCAAACATGTTGATGCAGCTTTTACAGGTAAGGATGGAAAAGTATATATCTTCTCTAATGAACATTACATAAGTTATAAGACTAATGATTATTCAAAAATAGATAGTAATGTACCAATTAGAATAATGGACTTTTGGGGTAATGTAAAAAATAATATTGCAGATACAGGATTAGTGGATGCTTCTATGACAGTGAGAACACCTGATAATGATGAACTTAAAGAACGTATTTACGTATTCTCCGGTAATCAATATCATAGATATACTCTACCTTTTAATATGAACAGATATGTAGATGAGGGTTATCCTAAAAACATAGCTGAAGAGCTATCTGAAGAACCAGGGTTTGAAAATCTGGATATAGATTTCTCTAATGGAATAGATTGTGCTATGGCTAATGGTAGGAATATGTACTTCTTCAAAGATGGTACTTGTACTATACTTGTAGAATCTGCATCACAAGTTCTGGATAAAACATATTCACTTATGGATGATGAAATACCTACATGTGTATTTACTCATGAAGGAAACATCTATATGCGTACTCAAAAGGATGGTAACTATAAACGCTGCAGTGATTTAGAAAGCTTGGCTGGTATAAAGTTAACTGATATTTTACCACCATTGCTTAGACCATTAGATGAAGATGGTGACGGTAAGCTTATAGAGGATAATAGGAGAATATCTTCCATTCTTGAGGGAACAGATGGTAACACATATGCTTTCTTTGATTTTAATAATCAAGATTCAGAAGATGATACAGGTAATATAGACGAAGATAATATGTATCATACCTGTTACAATTTCTTATCCAAGCAAGAGTACAGTATAGCAGAAGAATGGGGATATGTGGATAATAATATTATAAAGAATAATCATATTGATGCTGGATTAGTGGGTGTTGACGGTAATACCTATCTATTCAGTGGGGATCAACACGTTATGTATAATCATGAATCATCAAAGGAATATGGTTATATTGATAAAGTACCAAAAGTCATAGAAGAACATTTCGGACTAAGAAATGTGAATATTGCTTATGTCATAGAGGATAAAACTTTCCTATTAGAAAAGCCAGACGAACAAGGAAGATTTAGATATGTTCAGTATTCTGGTAACAATTATAGCAAACCTGATACAGGATTCCCTAAAACTGCTGATGAACATTGGTGGAATATACCTATACAGTTTGTTATAGAAGGCTTTGATCAAGTTGATGCAGTATATGTAGAAGATGATAACATCTACCTGATTCATGGGGATAAACAGCTGCAGTATAATTATTTAGAAGGAATATGGTCTTATCCAAAAGATATAAATAAGATGTGGAAGAATATACCTCTAGATAAGATTACTACTTTGTTTAAAGGTATAGACGATGCTATCTATTTCTTTGATGAAGACAAGTATTCTAAATCAGTAGATGGAGCCTTTGTCAATATCAACATAGACCCAGTGGAAGGTGAGAACAGACGGACAGATACATATGTAGAAAGTCTGAACAAGGTCTTTGGTAAGGTAGATAATAACATTGTTGAACTTAACAGAATAGATGCTTCTTTTGTTGATTCACATGGTATTACTTATTTATTCTGCGGTGATCAATATGTGCGTTATTCATCAAGTGATTATAGATATGTTGATTTTGGTTATCCAAAGAAAATCTATGAGAATCTACGTTTTGAAAAAGGTTTTGAAAATCTGGATCATAAGATTGGCAAGACAGATGATAATTATAATAAAGAAGTTATTATACAAGCAATAATAGCTAATCTAGGCACTATTTACATCTTTATAGAAGATAATTGTATAGCTTTGGCACAAGGAGAAATCAGGGAGTTGCCAATAGGTCACTTAGGAAGAATCAGAAATAATCTGCTGGAAGAAGAAAAAATAGATGCTGCTTTTGGAGATGAAAATAGAACATTCATTTTCTGTGGGGACCAATATATCCGCTATTCACAAAAAACATACGAATACGTAGATGAAGGTTATCCAAAATCAATCACAGCTATAGTTGACGAGGATTTGGGTATAGAAGCAGCTACATTCCAAGGAATATTTACTTATGATTTGGATGCAGCTCTATACAAAGATGAGAGATTATATCTTTTCAAGGGGGACAAGTATTTTTATAATAATCAGATAGCAGAAATAGCTACAGCTTGGGGTAAGATTAAGAATACCTTTAACCCAGATGAACATCTAGATGATATGGTTCAAGTAGATGCTGCGTTCTTAGATAGAGAGGGTAAACTATTTGTTTTTAAGGATAATCAGTATATTCGTTATAGTAACTTGGATAATGAATATGTAGATGAAGGCTATCCTAGAGATATTTGCAATAACTGGGGTAACATGCCTATTAAATTTGAAGAATCCATTGATGGCGCATTCATATTTGATAACAAAACTTATATGTTAAAAGGTCAAAATTATATACGATACTCAGACCCTGCTTATAAAAAGATGGATCTTATATATCCTCAATCAATAACTAACAGATGGGGAGAATATGCAGATTATCTATTAGCTGATATTAAGATTATCACTGATTATAAGTATATGGACCACATGTATATAGGAAATAATTATACTCTTACAGATTTTTTGCATCCACAGAAACATATTATAGAAGAATCCTATGAAGTATTAAGTGATATATTTAAGTGGGATGCAGAAGAAATAAAATGGCTCAAGAAAAAACACGCTTTCTTATTCAGTGGGTCACCTTATGAAGTAAATCTTAACATAGAATTACTTATAAAGATGCTATCCATTTTTAAAGTAACACAAGAAATAGACTCTACACCATCTAAGCTTTATAGATACGTATGGTCATATATCTATGGAGACAATAAGGATTTGGATGAGGCAGCTGGGTATCTGTACAAACAATTAGGACTAATGAATAGTCAGAAGGATTGGGCGATACTAAAAGAACAGATTCAAGACGAAGAAAATATTATGAAACGAGATGCATTAGTACCTTATCTCACATACGTAGAAAGTGATGTAAACAACAGTAGAGAATTGTATGAGAAGCTGTTGATTGATGTGGATATGGATAACTGTGCTAGAACCTCTAGAATCAAAGAAGCTTTAGCTTGTATGCAATTATACTTCCATAGATACTTTATGGACTTAGAAAAACCAGCGCTAGAGAATTTTGAAGATATGGATATAGTTAAAGACAAGTTGAAGTCCTATTGGGAGTGGATGAAGAATTATCGTGTTTGGGAAGCTAACCGTAAGGTATTTCTATATCCTGAAAACTATATTCGTCCTGAGCTTAGAGATACTAAGACAGAACAATTCAAGACTCTTGAAGATGAAGTTATGCAAGGAGAACTGACAGATACATTGGTTGAACAGGCTTACAAGAATTATTTGGATTCCTATGATGACGTATCCAGATTAACTGTAGCAGGTGGTTATCGCTATAACGATGATTCTACTAATGATGATAGAATCATTATTTTTGGACGCACAAAGACAGAACCAACAAAATACTATTATCGTACTGCTACATTTATTGATGGGGATACAGAGGCTGTTGAATGGGATTCATGGATTGATACTGAGCTTCAAATTGATTCCCAAAAGGTATACCCAGTATATGCCTTTGGTAAAACATTTGTTTTCTGGCCACAAGTAGAACTGGATAACAAAGAAAAAGAGAGTCAAAATGCAACAGCCAGTGAAAGTGGCGGAAAATATAATTTTAACAAGACCAAGAAAAATAATAAGGTCATAAAGATTAATTTTTCATACCTTAACTTAAATGGTAAGTGGGTTATACCTCAGACACTAGATCAAGAGATTAAGATATCAGATTTAGTAACTAAGTCCAATACAGAGGTTAAGAGTCCTGTAGGTGTAGAACTGTTTGTAAAGAAATCTGACAAATTAGATTCAGATACTCATGACAATATTGTAATCAACTGTAGTTATAGTCTTCTTGATAAGGATTTACTGAATTACAATATTTTCAAATCATTTGAAACAGGATATGAAAGAAAGAATAAGACCTTCCTATTGACACCAGAGCTATATACGGTAGTTAGCAATAACAATCCAGCTTATGAAAATATGGGACAATCAGTATTCAAAACCTTATTTGAGGAAAATATTGCTATGGAAAATGCTGTTGCTTTTAACATAGGAAAAGCACCTTGGTTTGCCTTTGATCATAAGGGTGGTAGTTTCTTATGTAAGCCATCAATGCACAATCTGGATGAAAATGAGTGGCCTAAGACTATAGATTATTCGAATCTAGGTGAAGATGTAACACATATTGATGCATCCTTCCAAGTAGATGGTACTACCTATCTTATAGTTGGGGAAAGCTACTTTGCATTTGATGGAGAGTTCATGGATGAAGAAGGAAATATACTTGATAATTATGTTAAAGGTCTTAACTATGAAAAATGGGGACATGCAGATCCTAATGATGAAAAAGTTAAAGCTGCATTTACCATAAATAATTATACGTATATCCTTAGAAACGATAATTATTTACGTTTTGAAAATGGTGAGTTCAGCCAGACACCAGTTAATTATCCAAAGAGTATTGATTTCTTGGAAACGGATATAAAATCTATCCTTGGTAATCAGGAATTCCATGTTAATTTAAATGAGATCAACATTGATTCAGCTTTTATGAAAGATGGTATTCTATATGTTATTGATGGAAAAGAAATCATAGTTGTTAATAGTGAATTAACAGCAGAAGAGTTATTGACACATGAATTTGTGCTACATCTAAAGACAGGTACAGCAATAGGGGCTGTCTCTTTATCAGATAGTGGTGTAATGGTATATAAACGAAATGATATGGTTGAATATAATTTCTACTTCTGTGAATATAACCTAAATACAAATAACTGGGATTCACATGGATTACTTATTACGGACCAAGATAATAACCCAGTAGATATTGATGCTAGCTTTAGATATAACAACGACCTATATTTGATTAAGGGTAATGAGGTTATGCAGCTTAATGATGCGCCTACATCAGATACTAGTTGGGGGACTACACAAACTATTGCTGTTAGTAGATTCTGTGATATGAGTAGTGTGGAATCAGCCACTGTAGTAGATAATAAATATCTGTATATGTTTAGTAGTGATTTATATATCCGTTATACATTGGTTAACGGCAAATTACCACAATACATGGATATAGGATACCCACAGCCTATTAGTCTAATACCTATACATGCTTCATTTACATTAGATTCAAAGAGTTATATCTTATATAAAGGCTACTATAAGAGATTAGCTATAGACAATGGACAAATTACCAATATCAATCTATATGGTTATAAAAATATGGCTGGAAGTTTATTAAACATACCAAGTGAATTTTTAAACGGTTTTGATGCAGGTGTTAATACAGGTAACTATTTGTATCTATTCAAAGATAATGCTTATGTAAAATATGACATTAATAGTGATATCAGACCTTATGAAGTGGAAGATGTACCTTATGATATCATCAGGCTCACATCAAGTACTTCTTATAAGTTAAGTACTAAGTTGTTTACTGAAGGTTTAGAAGCTTTCTTAGACCTAAGTACCCAGCAAATAGGTGAATTACCTAAGTTTGATGCTAATATAAGTAATACTACTACTATTAAGATAAACGAAGATAGAATCAAGATATATCCAATATCAGAAACTCTTGATTTTGATAGTGCTAATAGTAGTTATTATTGGGAATTATTCTTCCATGTACCATTCTTCTTGGCTCAGACATTAAATACAGCACAGTTGTTTGAAGAGGCTAAAAAGTGGTATGAATTCATATTTGATCCAACAGAGGCAGTTTGGTGGAAGTTCTTACCGTTTATAAATGCATCTACAGATGATCTATATGGAATAGAAGATGATGACGACCAAACTCAGATTAAGAAATATCTAGAAGACCCATTTGACCCTCATGCCATAGCTGCTTTACGTATTATTGCTTATGAAAAGGCTTTGGTAATGAACTATATTGATAATATTATTGATTGGGGAGATTTACTCTTTGGACAATACACAAGAGAATCTATCAATGAGGCACGTATGCTGTATATCCTAGCCTATGATTTGCTTGGTGAAAAACCGGAAATCTTAGGGGAGAGAGTATTAACTGATGATGTAGATTATGAGACACTTACAGAAGAAGTTACTAATAATGAGGATAGATACGAATTTTTATTAGACCTTGAGAATGCAAATAATCTTAGTCGTAATACTTTGATACATTTATTCTCAGGTGGTACAGTTAATGATAGCTTAGTTAATCCATATTTCTTTATACCTGAGAACTGGAATTTCATTAATTATTGGAATACTGTTGAGGATAGATTGTATAAGATTAGACATTGTATGAATATCATGGGAATCAATCAACCGTTACCATTATTCCAGCCACCTATTGACCCTATGGCTCTTGTACAGGCAGTAGCAGGAGGAATGAGTTTATCACAGGCAGTAGCTGTTAGTGATGGAAGTACTCCACACTATCGTTTCAGCTTCATGATAAATAAAGCTAACGAGTTAGCATCTAAGGTTAGCCAATTTGGTAATGACCTATTAGCTACCCTTGAGAAGAAGGATTCCGAAGAGCTTAGTCTTCTACAGCAAAAGCAGGAGAATACTATCTTGACTATGACTCGCAAGATTAAAGAAGATCAGTTACAAGAGGCTATAGAAAATACAAAATCATTAGAGGAGAGCCTAAAGAGTACTGAGAACACTATTAAACATTATAATGATTTAATAAATACAGGATTCATACCAGCAGAGATAGCTCAGATGAGTCTTATGTCTATGGGTGCTGCATTCATGACAACAGCTTCTATCGCCAAATTTGTTAATATGGGTGTTTCACTCATTCCTAAGGCTATAGTAGGAACGTTCACTTATGCAGAAGTTAATACAGATGGATTGCTGGAAAACTTCTCAGAAGCTACAGAAACCTCTGGTGAAAGCATTAATATGCTAGGTGAGATTGTAGGTATGAAAGCTAATCTGGAGCGTATGAAAGAAGATTGGCGATTACAACTTAAGATGGCGAAAAGTGAAAAGATACAATTACAGCATCAGATCAATGGTTCCAAATTATCAGAACGTGTGGCTCAGACAGAGATTGATATTCTAGAAGAAGAAATTAGACAAAACGATTCAGTTAATACATTTATGAAGAACAAGTTTACAAATAAAGAGTTATATAACTGGATGGCAGGCAAATTATCTACATTATATTTCAAGACTTATAAACTTGCACATAAAATGGCAAAATCTGCTCAAAAAGCATTCCAATACGAGAGAGGTATGAAGGAAAGTGAAGTAAATTATATCTCATCCATGTACTGGGATAGCTTAAGAAAAGGTCTGTTGGCAGGAGAGAGTTTGGGCTATGATTTAGACACAATGGAACAGGCATATATAGAAAGTAATAGTCGTGACTTGGAGATAGCCAAACCTATATCTCTACTAGAACTTGACCCATTTGCACTAGTTAGTCTTAAGGAAAAAGGAGTTTGTGAGTTTAATTTGACAGAATCTCTATTTGATTATGATTTCCAAGGACATTATGGTAGACAAGTTAAGACCATATCAGTTGTATTTGATATGGGAGAAGGTAAAGCACCTGTTAATGCTACTTTGACACAGTTAAGCCATAAGACCATTATTGAACCAGATGTGAAAGCCGTTAAGTACATGATTGACCCTAAAGATGTTCAGCCAACTTCTATTCGCTCAGATTGGAGAGTTAATCAGCAGATTGTCTTATCACCAAGAGGTGAGTATGAAGATAATAACGGATTATTCGAGCTTCGCTATGATGATGAACGTTATTTACCATTTGAAGGTACTGGTGCAGTATCAAGATGGCGATTAGAACTTAATGGGAAAAAGGTATCATATAATCCTAAGGACTTAAAAGATGTCATTGTCAACCTTAAGTATACAGCAAAACAAGGCGGACAAAGTTTTGGAGATGCTGTCAGAGGTATGTTAAAGCCATATCATGCTTTACATTTTATAAATATGGCAGAAACATTTGGTGATAGCTGGACTGATTTCCTACAAAGTGATGATGAGCTGGCTGTGACAATAACTAGAGATATGTTACCTAATATGGCAGGAAGCAAGATTGATGGTATCTACATGGTAGGTGACCTTTATGAAGAAGGTAAGTTAGGAATGATACTTGATAGTGGTAAAACATATAATCTGGAAAGTGGTAAGTATGTTGAGACAAGCGGTTTGAGTATCAGTAGTAGAGGTTCACAGTGGAGCTTTACTCTAAAAGGAGATAAGCACAATGTTAAAAATGTAGGACTCATTATAGGATATAAGGCTTCCGTATAATAGTTACTGACAAGAGAGAAAACTATCAAGTTTTTCTCTCTTGTTTTTTATAATAAAAGGAGAGTGAAATTATGCCAAACGAAGTATTTGATAGTTTATTAAGTTGGTTAGAGCAATGGATGCAAGTGGTAGACGGTAAATTTACTACAGAAGACGCTTATGCAAAGTATGATTATCATCGTAAGATTAAGGATATTTATAATCTTTACAAGGTGAATGTACCTGAGTATGATGAACCTAAAACATTGACAGATAGTGAGAAAGAAGCTTTCAAAAATCAAATGATAGCAGTTGAGTCCAAGTTCAAAGGACTTAGAATGTTTGGGCAAAGTTCAAAAACAACAATTAAAAAAGCCCTTAGAGATGGTGAAAAAGATTTTGCTTATTTTGTAAGAGATAAAAGAAGTAAAAAAATAGAACAGGGAAATGCTAGAACTACATTAAGTTTTGACCCTAAGAAAGCGAAAGAGGCATTTGAGTTATTGGCTAATTATATGGAGGATATAAAAAGATCTCCGGAAGCATCATATATTAGTGCCTTCAAAGTTTTAGGTCCTAATTATCAGGGAGAAAGAACTGATAGCGCAATTATGTACTTAACTACTAGTGACAAGAAAATAATAGATAAGATTGTCAAAGAACTAGATGGTAGATTCAAAAAAGCGGGTATAGAAATGTATGACCATGCACCTCTTGGAATGAAAAAATGGTCACCAGGATTTTCATTCTCGCAACAGGGTCCTTTTAGCTCAAGTCATGGCTTTGCTAGGTCAAAGATAATAAATGATGCTACAGATATTTTGGTCAATGATGCTGATTCTGATTTAAGTAAAGAAGCTATGAAAAAAGCGCTCCAAGAATCATTGAAAAAGAATGGCTATGATTCAGATAAACCAGAATTTCTTGATCTCATTAATTTTGTAGAAAATATTGAGACCACTGAAACAGATACTGAGACCAGACGTGATATTCTAAAACGTTATATACTCAATAATAAAGATAAAGGAGTTACTAAAATAATTTCTGCCAATAAAGAAATGTTTAAAAAAGAATTAAAGCAGTTGGATAAGAAATATAAGAAAGACGATAAGAAAAGTAACCCAGCTGAAGCTCATTATTCTGTTAATGACCAAGTTCTTAGTTTAGATGAAGATTTTGGTGATGATGGAGATGAAATTGATGTAAATAGTACTGTAGTTGAAAAAGATATCACAGATGCAATGGTATATGGTAAGATCATGAGATTCAGAGATTTATTTGGTGCCAATAAAGAAGTAGAAGATATATTGGAAAGCCATGTAAGGAATAAATGCGAAGAGCTTGAAAAAGATGATAGATTGTTTATGTTAGCAATGGAAAAAGCTTCTTTGTCTGTAAAAATGAATCGAGCAGCAGATATATGGCCGAAAGAAGAATCCGACAAGACTATAAAGGCATTAGAAAAACAGATGACTGCCATTGAAAAAGAAGTAAAAGAAATTAATGATCGTATGGTTGTTATGAAAAGGGAAAAAGAAGCAATAGATAAGAAGATTAAAAAAGTACGAGAAGACATAACTAAGAAACGACAACAACCAAGAATTCCTGTACAACACCCTCAAGACGATAGGATTAAAGAGGCAAATGCTGCTGATAATAAAAAGGATAGTGGTGATTCAGCTAGTGATGTTGGTGACGCTAATAGTTCTGATAGTGATAAAAAATCTAAGATACATAGACGTAGGAAAAGCAATGGTAAAAAGTAAAATATATCAATAGGAGGAGATTTTTATGAGTATGGAACAAGTATTACAAGTTATTCGTCCTGAATTATTAATAGTTGTGGTGGTATGTTATTGTTTAGGGTTATTCCTTAAGAATATTCCACATATAAAAGATTGGGTTATCCCATTTGCACTGCTAATAAGTTCTATCATCATGTGTGTATTATATATTGGACTAGTGATAGAGAAAACATGGAGTTTTGATATTATATTCATTGGTATCATGCAAGGTATTTTATGTGCTTCTGTATCGGTATTCGGTAATGAAATCTTAAAGCAGATCACCTACAAAAGAGATATTGACAAACGAAGATCATAAGAACTGAATGGAGGTGATTCAGTGAATATCATTGAAGATTTCATACCAAGAGATAGACCAAATAGACCAGGAGTCGCAATAACACCTACTAACATTACTGTACATAATACTGGGAATGCTCGTAGTGGTGCAGATGCAGCTATGCATGCCTCGTATATTAAATCAACCAATGACAAAGTATCTTGGCATTATACAGTAGATGATAATAAGATCATTCAACATATACCTATAGATGAGATGGCATGGCATGCAGGATGTAGAAAAGGTAATGAAAACAGTATAGGAATTGAGATATGCATGAATCAAGGTATCAATATGGAAATGGCAGAAAAAAATGCACAACAGCTTATTGCCTACCTAATGGCAAAAACATCAATTAATGACATAAAAAAACATCAGGACTGGACAGGTAAGTACTGTCCAGCCGTACTTCTTAAGGAAGGAAGATGGGAACAATTTATCCGTGGCTGTTTTTGTCTATTCGAAGAAAAGAAAACTATCAAAAAAGAACATTGGGCTAAGACATATTATCAACAACTTATTGACAGAGGATTGGTTATTCATGAAGAACGATTGGATGATCCAATAACTCGTGGAGAATTATTTGCTATATTATGTAGAATGTTAGAGTTATAACAAAAAGGCGCTATTTGTAATCGTTACAAATAGTGCCCTTTTTTTAGTTGGAATATTAATATTTAATATAGTTCAATTAAATGAATTGTTATCTTATTGTTATAATTATAGATTAAAATAGAATTATGACAGCTCTGGTTAGAAGAAATAATATAGTCTTGATATAAATTGGCTGTAAGTCATTCATTAATTAAGAGCGTGAGAATTTAATGCTTATCTTATCCTGGTAGACAATTATCTACAAATAATGGACAAAAAAAGGACAGATAAGAGAATTAAACAATAAAAATAAATGTTATTATTAAGAAAATAATGTATATTCTAAATAAACTATATACATTGTAATTAAAATGTTAACTAAATAACTAATTACTAAACGTGTACATGATTTGTAGGGTTAAATGAAGCATTAGTTTTTACAGCTTAAAAACAATATTTAGGGAGGTTGTAATTTGAAGTATATAAAATTAATCGAGGATCTACTCAAGAATTATGAGTACAATAAGGTAAGAGTGACATTCTTAAGGAATCAAATACAACGACTATCGAGTGAAGAGGAAAATGAATATATACGGTCAAAGATGCTTAAAGGGGGATATTCAGGTAAAGTTACACGTTTTGTTATTGAAAATGGTAAGGAGGTTGCTACACTAAATAATGTAGAAGCAACTGCTGATAATTATAAAGAAAAGATTGAAGAAGAATATAAAATGGTTCTTCGTGAAATAGAACAAGAGATAAAACAGTTAAGTTACGATATAAGTATTATTGATGACTCCTTGGAACTGATAAAAGGAATAAATGAAAAATATTATATTATACTCAAGCAGAACTATGTTCATAAATGTCCTATGGAGATTGTTGCAGAGAGTATGCATATGAGTAGAAGCAGATGTTACGAACTTAGAAAACAAGCAGTAGAGTTAATTGTAAAAATCGTATACGGTGAAAGATTATTATTACAACAAACAGCAGAAAATTAATACATAGAAATTGATATACTCCTTTTATAGCAGACAGTTGAAACAATAAAACTGTCTACTATAAAGGGAATTACTCCCTATAGTTGCTTATCATAATATTTTAATGAAAAAAATTCAATTGAATTTCTCAAACCGACGAATAATAAGCCGTAAGTTAAAGCTTTATCGAAGGTAAATGTTATTTGAATATCCTTAAATAACGTTACCGCTTCTCCCGCAGCCAAAAATAATATCAAGATATAGTTTGAATAATTGGCTGTATTATTTGCCTTGTTCTGAATTAATTGCCAACGTTCATCTTTTCTGTATTCGATTTCCTTCTTAGCCTTCCACACATAAAGTAAAAGTGTAATGCCAAGACCAAAAATAAGAAAAAGTAATAGAATAGTTTGTTCATTCATCCGTTTAACCCTCCTTGCGTTCAAAAACCTTATTGATTGAAACATTAAATACTTCTGCAATTTTGAAAGCCAATTCTAATGAAGGAGTATATTTATATCTCTCGATTGATATAACTGCTTGACGAGAAATACCTACCTTTTCAGCTAAATCAGCTTGTGTCCAATCACGTTCTGCCCTCAAAACCTTAATTCGATTCTGTACCAAGGTAATACCTCCTTAACAAAATGTAACTTGTTGTTTACATTAATAATGTAACACACTGATTACATTTTGTCAATACATGGTAACTTATTAATTTATTGCGTTCTATATATTTGATATCCAAACATATATAGAATATAATTAAGGCTAGCGATTATTAATAAAACTACTAAAAGGAGATAAACATCTTGAAAATTAAAGAGATAAGACTTGGAAATATCATCTTACCGAATAATGTTTTTATGGCACCATTAGCAGGTTATACTTGTTATCCTTTTAGAAACCTATGTTATGAATTAGGAGCAGGATTATGTTTTACTGAGATGGTGAATGTCAATTCGTTAAGATACAATGATATAGCAACGAAAAGATTACTATTAACAACCCAAAAAGAAAAGTATAAAGCAGTACAGTTGGTAGGTTCAGACCCTAGGGCTATTGAACAGATGGCCAAAAGCGACTATATTGCTGATTTTGATATTATAGATATAAATATGGGATGTCCAGTTCCAAACCTGGTCAAGAGTGGACAGGGAAGTGCATTACTAGGAGATTTGAAAAGGGCTTCACATATTATAAAGAAGTGTAGGAAAAGTGGCAAGACTGTAACAGTAAAAACAAGAATAGGCTTAAAAGAAGATAAATTAATAGCAGCTGAGTTTGCCAAAATGTGTGAGGATTCAGGTGCCAGTATGATTACTATTCATGGCAGAAGCAGAAATATGATGTATAAAGGGACACCTTATTTTGATCAAATAGAACAAGCAGTATCAGTAGTCAATATTCCTGTAATAGCTAATGGTGGTATATATTCAAAAGAAGATGCTGATATTATGATGAATTCAACAGGAGCGGATGGGGTCATGATTGCTAGATATGCTCTAGAGAACCCATTTATTTTTAGTGAGTTAACAAACAAAAAAGTAGATAAGTCATTTAAGAAAATCATAAATGAACAGATCAAAATTACTTCTAAGTACTACGATGAAGTATATACACTTGATTATATAAAAAGATTCATATCATTTTGTATGAGAACTCAAAAGGGAAGTAATAAATTAAAACAGTCATTATACAAATGTGGTAATATAGATGAGATTCAAAACATTATCGGACTAATTTTTAACAAAGAAGGTGAATGAAAATATGACAGAGGGATTAATAATTAATAATGGTATTTTAGAATTATGTAATATCAATATAGAAACAATCATAATACCTGATGCAGTCAAAATTATAGGTGATGATGCATTTAAAGGGTTAACTAATATTAAAAAAGTCGTATTACCAGATACAGTTACACATATTGGTGAGCGAGCATTTAAGGGGTGTAAGAATCTAGCCGAGATAATATTTCCTCAACACCTGGAATCTATAGGAGAGTATGCTTTTCATAGATGCCATTCAATTAAAAGCTTAGTTATACCTGAAACGATTAAAGAGATAAGTAATTGTGCTTTTTTGTACTGTGATTCTTTGGAATACGTTTCAATGGTTGGTGCGACTTATATTGGTAAACAAGCTTTTGTAAATAACTATAATCTTAAGAAAATAGTAGTATCATCAAAGCTTGACATAGACAATATTAGCGACGTTTTTACAGGGTGTAGCAAGATATCTAATATTACATTGACAGATGGTACTGTATGCGAATTGAAAAATATAATAGACGTTTTATCAGGTCAATATATAGAGAATGATATAATAAATGCAATTGCAGAAGATGTATATAGAATGATGTCTATTAAAGATGGTATATTATTGAAGATGTTAGCTAACGCTAAAGAATTAGAAATTCCTGAGGGTATCATCGGAATAGGTAAAAGCTGTTTTTTTGATAAGAAGGGGATTGTATCTATAAAATTACCTATAACATTAAGACATATCGGTAGTAGAGCTTTCAGAAATTGCATTAACCTAGAAAAAGTAGAATTTCAGAATAATGAAGTAAACATTGAGAAAGATGCTTTTAAAAATTGTACAACTCTTAAATATATTAAGTTGCCAAATGATAAAGTTTATAAAATTGAAGGTTGCATCAATAATTCTGATTATAAACCAAGTATCGTAGGGACTATACATAAGCAAATATTAAGTAATTTTAAGATATATGGTACAACATTGTACGAATACAAAGGCAATGAAGAGAGAGTAGTCGTTCCTAACGGTATTACAACCATTGCAGAAAGGGCTTTTGCTTGTAATGATAATATAGGAAGAGTAGTTTTGCCCGATTCAGTTAAAGAAATAGGGCAGGAGTGTTTTAAAGATTGTGTTACATTACAGACAGTAAAGATATCCAATGGATTAATCAGTATAGAAAAATCAGCTTTTGAGAACTGTCTAAAGTTAATCAGTGTAAGTATACCTGAAGGTGTAGAAGTACTTGAGGATTCAGTATTTAAAAGATGTATGAGCTTAAAAGAAGTAATACTTACTGAGGGAACAAGATTTATTGAATGTTGCGCTTTTTACGGATGTAAATCCCTTAAGAAAATAATATTACCTAAACAGTTAGAGTATATCGGGGATATGGCATTTTATAAATGTATGAAAATAAATAAAATTACATTACCAAAATCATTAAGAGAAATAGGTAGTAATGTTTTTACAGGGTCAAAATTACGATATGTGCAAGTAGAATGTGATTTAGAGGACTGTGGTAGTGATGTGTTTTCACAATGTCCTAAGTTAAAGAAAATAACATTCAGTGAGGATATAACATTTATAGGAGATAGATTTGCTTATCAATGTGAATCTCTTGAAGAAGTAGATCTTCCTAAAAATTTAATATATATTGGAAAGAATGCTTTTGATGGTTCAAAGTTTCTTGATAATATTGATCCATCAGGTATTCAAGATAATATTTTATTAGATGGTAGTAATTATGAGGGGGACGTTATTATAGAAGAAGGTATAACCACTATAGCAGGAGGGGCCTTCTATAATAATAATAAGATTACATCTGTTATAATACCACAATCTATTACTTCTATAGGTGCAAGAAGTTTTTGCGGTTGCAGTCAGTTAAAACAATGTGAACTTCCTAGTAAAGTTACTATTATAGAAGAAGGTACGTTTGCTTATTGTAATAATCTAGTTGAGGTTACTACTAATGGACGTATAGATATAGTCAACAATAATGCTTTTTATGGATGTGAGAATCTTATTAAAGTCCCAATAGGTAATGTTCAAACTATAGGAGCTAATGCGTATAATGGCTGTTATCGTTTGGATTTGGATTCAATAAATCCCATCTATGTAGGTTATAGTGCTTTTAGAAATACACATTTTTTGGAGGCAGCTAAAAAGATATCACCCCTTGTGATAGTTTCAAATATAGTTATTGATGGTGGAGAGTGCAAAGGTCAAGTTCATATTCCTGAAGGTGTTATAGGTATTAAGCCATATGCATTTGCTAGAAATACTGATATTACAAATATTAAACTACCTGAAACATTGGTTTACATTGACAAAGGAGCTTTTAGCGGATGTAAAGGATTAACAGAGGTTAATCTACCTAAGAGGACTAAGAACATTGGCAAAAATACATTTGAGAAATGTACAGGGTTAGTGAAGATAGAAGGTTATGCTGCTAAAATAGAGGAAGGAGCCTTCTCATATTGTACACAATTAAAGGAGATAGAACTAGAAGGAACAAGTTATTTAGGTAAAGAGGTTTTCTGCGGCTGTCAATCTCTAGAGAAAATTCAATGTAAGGATGTTAGAATAATAGGAAAAGGGTGCTTTAGTGATTGTCATTCAATAACAGACTTTGATTTTTCTAATATTGTTAGAGTCAAAAAATATGCATTTGATGGATGCAACTCATTAAGCTATATTGATTTGGGGCAAAGTACTTATGTAGAGAATTATGCATTTAAAGATTGTTGTAGAGTAAAATCAATAAAGGTAGATAGTGTTAAAACTGATTATGAATGTTTTGCTTTTTCAGGATGTACTGCAGTACAAAAAATATATATTAATGATGATATTTATAATATTGAGGCATGGGATAAGGTATTTATGAAAGAGATACCTGAGCAAGTTAAAGAAATCTATTTTAATGCTATGAGTTGCTATGATATTGATGACGAATTGTGTTTAGTGAAATACAAGAGTAATGCTATATCAGTTACTATACCTTTAGGGATACAAAAAATAGACCAAGAAGTATTCAAGGACAATCTTCAACTAGAAGATATATCTGTACCAGAAAGCGTGAAGTTTATTGGACAAAGAGCGTTTACTAATACACCATGGCTAGAGAGCAAAGGAGAAGAACAATCTTTAGTAGTAATTAATAATAACTTGATCTATGCAAATAACTGTCCTAAAAAAGTTATTATTCCAAGCTGTGTGAAACGCATATGTGGATGGGCTTTTGCTAATTGTTTTGAAGTAGAACATTTGGTATTTGAACAAGACATTATAATTGAACTATATGCTTTTCGTAACTGTATAAATATTAAAGACGTTGAGATAAAAGGGCAAGTATATAAATTAACCAGTATACAGGATAGGGATAATTCAGATTTACCCGATAATGTAAGACAGATTTTTAGTGATTGCCTTAATTGCTATAAGACTGATGAACAATACCGACTTATAGAGTGTACTGGTAATATAAGAGATATTAATCTTATATCTGGCTTTGGAATTATTGGAGATTCTAGTTTTCAAATGAGCAATTTACTAACAAATATTATATTGCCAGATGATATTAGTGTAATACAAAAGGGTGCTTTTGAACAATGTAAATGGCTTGAAACAGTGAAGAACATGAAAAATGTAAGAGTAATAGAGAAGCAAGCATTTTCAAGATGCTATTCTTTAGAGTCTGTTGATTTACCGGAGGAATTAGAATACTTAGGTGAAAAATCATTTGAATATTGTTCCAAACTAAAGAAAGTAGTTATTGGAGAAGGGGTTACAATAATACCTAAAAGGGCTTTCTATCGTTGTACCAATCTTGAGAGTGTGCAACTACCATCAACAGTACAATCAATTGAAGAAGAGGCTTTTGCATTTTGCTATAAATTAAAAGATATAAATATTACAGGTAGTATTACAAATGTTGGCGATAGAGCCTTTGAATGGTGTAATAATTTGACAGACATTATAGAAGGATAACGATATGAAATATAGAGAACTAGGAAATACAGGACTTACAGTATCAGAGATTTCATTTGGAACAATACCTATTCTGAGTGGGAATGTGAAGGTTTTGCCTGAATATTTTAGCCCAGGTGAAGATATGGCTATAAAACTTATGGAGTATGCATATAAATTAGGTTGTAATTTTTATGATACGGCTATTGTACCAGAGTATGGTGATGCAGAGATTAAGTTAGGCAAATTTGCTGAATACATTGGAAGAAAGAACATTATTATATCAAGTAAGGCAAGATTTTTTAATGGTAATGATATGTACAGAGCAGTAAACGAATCCTACAATAATTTAGGTACCTATGCCGATATTTATTTTGTTCATCAAGTGAATTCTGAAAGTGAAGACTCAACATTTGAGAAATATGGTGCCATTGATGCATTAACTCAATTAAAAAAAGAGGGGAAGATACTTTTCACAGGTATTGCTTCCCATTACTATGATATTCTATTAAGAGGAGCAAAAGATAGTAGAGTAGATGTATTGCAAGGAAGCGGTAATCTATTAGAAAGAGGTATGCTTAATAGAATCAATAAAGAACAAGCATTTAGGAATAAGGGATTTGTTTTAAATAAGGTATACGCAGCTGGTATTTTACCTGAGTTTTTTGATATACATACTCTGATTAATAATGTACTGTCATATTCAATTACAACTGCGTTGATAGGGCTTGGAACTATGGAGCAAGTAAAACAGGCGATGTGTTATGAAACATGTCCCGAACTGTTACCATTTTCACAAGTGATGGCAAGGCTTGAAAAGAGTTTTACTTCTATTAATTGTGATAGGTGTCAAAGATGTTACTGTATATACGGAACGGAGATTCATGTACTTTTCAGGCAGTATAATTATTATCATCTAGGGAAGGATTACTGGGCACTAAGAAAATTAAACCTTAATATTGAAGAGTGTGCTGATAGATGTAAGCAATGTACAGATATGACTTGTATGAATGATTGTCCAAAAGATATAAACATTCCAAAGAAGATTCAAGAGATTAGAGATTTCGTTAAAAGGCATTAATATGCCTACTCATTTTTTAATAGATGTAACTTTCTATAATCAGTCGGTGACATATTCATATGTTCATTAAACACCTTTGAAAAATAACTGGAACTGTTGAAACCAATCATTTCAGCAATTTGAGTCATAGAGTAATTTGTAGTTAATAGTAGTGAAAGACTAACTGAAATACGATATTTCATAAGATATTTTACGGGTGGTGTATGTATGATATTTTGAAAACATCTGGAACATTCTCTGGTACTGATACTAGCGAAATCAGCAATTTCTTTGATAGATAATGGTTCTGAATAGTTATCATGAATAAACTGCATCATGTGCTGAGTACGACTTTCTTGTAATGGGTTGATAGGCACACTCTTTAAATTTTTGTACATTATATCATTCAGGATGAACCGCCAAATACGTGAAAGATTTTCACATATAATCAATTCTTTACAGAATAGTTCTTTATTAAAAGCAGAGTAAATCTCTTTGATAGCTAAAATAATCTCGTTTTTCCATGTGGAGGTATTACAAAAAATATAGGTTGCTAACTCTGCATTGTCAAAAATGAGTGTAGTCATTTGATGATATAGTGAGGTACCTTTACCACCAGTAAAAATAGATGGCGAAAAAAGAATTGTGATTAATTCACAGCCTTCACCCTCTGCAACCTCCATTGAATGCAAAATATTCGAATTAACAAAAGCACCTTCATTTTCGTGGATTATATATTCCTGACTACCTAAAAGCATTCGTAGACAACCTTTTGTCACTACAAAAATTTCTATTTCTTCATGCCAATGCCACGGTACACTACCCAACGCATATTTTGCTATATCAGCAAAGAAAATTGCACAAGGGAAATCTTCAGCAACATATTCTAATATTTCCATACCTTTTTCGTTAATAGGAATAATATCTCTCTGCATAGTTATACACCTCTTTGTCTCAAATTTACAAAATATAGTCTTGAATATGATATAATATAACGCTGTTTGGCTATATAATTATATCATAACAAATTAGTATCAACTATAGGTAGAATGAATGATATAAATAGAAGATAAAAAGAAAGGATTATTTTATTGTGATAAAAGATGTTTTCGGTAAGCCATTTTCAGTCTTTTTTTATTTGGATATATGGTTGAGTATACGTTGCTACTATTAAATATAATTTTACCTAATACAAATATGCTTATCCGAGTTATCTCATTGATGTTGGGATTAATAATTATTAGCGCATCATCTTCGCTATATTTCACTGCCAATATGGGTGTATCAACATATGATGCAATGTCTTTGATTGCAGCAGATAAATCGCCGATTCCATTCCGTATATGCAGGATTGTTTCAGATGTCATTTGCGTCATTATAGGATTCGTTTTTAATGCCACCATTGGGATTGGAACTATTATAACTGCATTTTTCCTTGGTCCAGCAATTGATTTTTTTAACAAATATCTAGCCAAACCGTTACTATATGGAAAGTGTAATTGTGAAACAACAAATCATTTGAATAAAGATATGAAAGAGAACAGGGGGATTATATGAAAACGCAAGGTATTATATTTGATTTTAATGGTACTATGTTCTATGACGGCAAAATACAAGAAGAATCCTGGAAGACATTTTTGTATAAAAAAATAGGTAGAGAAATAACAAATGAAGAATTCCACAAATATGTACATGGATGTCATGCAGAGGTTTCATTTTCATATTTCTTAAAGAACCGATTAAGTAAAGAAGAAATTGACCAACTAGCAGAAGAAAAAGAAGTTGTATACAGGAAATTATGTCTTTCGGATAAGCAACAATATAGATTGGCTGATGGTTTAGTTGAGTTTTTGGATTACTTGAAAAAGCAACAGATACCTTTTACCATTGCAACAGCCTCAGGTCTAAATAATCTTAAATTCTTCTTTGAAAACTTAGATCTGGGAAAATGGGTTAACATGGAACAAGTAGTTTATGATAACGGACTTATACCAAGTAAACCTGAACCTGATATATATTTAAAAGCTGCTCAAAATATAGGTGTTTCGCCTAGTGATTGCATTGTATTTGAAGATGCTATGTCAGGTATTGAAGCTGCCAATAGAGCAGGAGTAAGTAAAATTATAGGAGTTGCATCTTCATTATCCAAGGAACAGCTCCGACAAATACCTGATATCTCTATGGTAATAGAAGATTATAGAGATGTAAAAAACTTGATTAATTTTATAGAATAGATGAATTTGCATTGTCTGTGTACCTAATAAAAGTAGATATGGTATAAATAAAAGGCAGGATTTAATTGTACTGATTAAATCCTGCCTTTTTACATATAATTAAAAATTGTACATTGTACTGACTTGACTTTACCCTTAGGGCAAGGTGTAAGATATAGGTAAACATGCAGGATATGCTGAAAGGAGGATAATCTATGTTATCTATTGGAGAGTTTTCAAATATATGTAAAGTATCTACAAAGACGCTTCGTTATTATGCAGAGATAGGGCTAATTCTACCTGCTGAGATTAACCCTGAGAATGGTTATAGATATTATTCTGTTGAACAATTAGAAACTATGCTATTTATCAATCGCTTAAAATCATACAAGTTTTCGTTGGAGGAAATAAAAACAATCCTAAAATCAGAAGAATTACTGGACGAAAAGCTTTACTTGGCACTTACCAAAAAGAAGAAAGAAATTGAAAAACAAGTACAGGAATCTAAAAAAAGTCTAAACCAATTAAATAATGATATATTGAATTTGAAACAAGGCAAATCAATTATGTCATATCTGGAAAGTATTGATGTTCAACTTGTAGAAGTACCAAAGATGTATCTTCTTTATTATCGAAAAATGGTTCATGAACAGGAATTTGCTGAAGAATATGGTAATAATTTTACGAAATTATTCAATAAAATCCAAGACGAGAAATTAACAATACTTGCTCCACCAATGGTACTTTTTCACAGTGCAGAATTTAGTCCATTCGGTTTAGATACTGAATTTGCTATTCCCATAAAAGAGTATGTTACAGGTACAAGAGATTTTCACCCAGGACTATGTATAAAAACAGTGTTGCATGGTTCTTATTCAAACCTTTCTTCTATATATACTAAGCAGCGTGAATGGGCAGAAAGGGAAGGTTATGAATCTAACAATGCCCTCTACGAAGTATATGTAACCGACCCTTCTCAAGTTCAAAAAGAGAGTGAGCTTATAACTGAAATTTATTATCCTGTCAAAAAGAAAGTGTAAAACTATCATATTAGCATATGAAATAAGAAAAGATCAGTAAGCTAAAAAGACAGTAAATGATAAAGGAGAAATTATATGAATCAAGAAAAAATCACAGAGTTGGAAAATAAAATAAATAATGATTATAGCAATATTACAGGTATGGTTGTATTAAAAGACGGTAAAACAGTATATGAAAATTACTTTAATGAATGTAATGATACTAGTCGAATCCATGTCTATTCAGTAACAAAAAGTATTATTTCCATATTGATAGGTATTGCAGTAGATAAAGGATATATCAAAAGTATCAACCAAAAGGTATTGGATTTTTTCCCAGATTATATAGTCAAGAAAAGAGAAAAAACAATACAGAATGTTACACTTAAGAATTTGCTGACAATGACAGCTCCGTATAAATATAAGGTGGTTGTACCCTACATAAAGTATTTTACCAGTGATGATTGGGTGAAATTTACACTTGATTTATTAGGGGGCAGGGGACAGATAGGAGAATTTAAATACACTCCCCTCATAGGACCAGATATTTTGTCAGGGATACTTGTAAAAGCAACTGGGCAATCTGTGTTAGATTTTGCAAGAGAAAATTTATTCTCACCATTAGGAATTACTGTCGAAAGTAATGTGATTTTTCATAGTAAAGAGGAACAACTGGAATTTAATAAATCTAAAAATATCAGCGGATGGGTTGCGGACGGGGCTGGAGTAAATGCAGGAGGATGGGGGCTTACGCTTTCTGCTATAGACATGGCAAAAATAGGTCAATTATACTTAGCTGGTGGAATGTGGAATGAAAAACAGATTGTATCCACAAGCTGGATAGACGAGAGTATAAAGGAACATAGCCGATGGGGAAAAATCAATCTTGCATATGGATATTTATGGTGGGTTATTGATGAAAAAGAACATACCTGTGCAGCTATAGGAGACGGAGGAAATGTAATTTATTTTAATGCAAAGGAAAAAATAGTAGTTTCTATTGTTGCTTTTTTTAGGCAAAATGTAAAAGATAGGATAGAATTTATAAAGGAATATATTGAGCCAATATTCAAAAAGGCATGACCAGTGTGAGCACTTGAATTTTTATTTAAGTGCTTGTTAGCATTTTCAATACTTAGGAACATAAAAATATTTTAGTAGCTAAAGAATATTGACAAATTTTTATACTCATGATATATTTTAGTTGCTAAAACATTAATGGATAAAACTGTAAGATTTTAAAGTAATGTGATTATCTAAATATCCAAATAGAAAGGGGGAGAAATTATAGAAATAATCAAATTGAAATTAAGTGCAACAATGTGTTATCTAATTCCTGTTAAGAATAAATATTTACTCATAGATACAGGCTATCAAAAAGATAAAGCATTGTTTTACAGGAATTTGTCAAATCTAAATATTAGCATCAAAGATATTGATTATATCTTATTGACCCATCACCATGATGACCATGCAGGTCTAATAAATGAAATTAAGACTTGTAATAAATCTTGTAAAATTATTATGCATGAAAAATGTGTAACTCTTGTTGCAAAGGGAAAAAACGATATGCCTTCTGGCTGCGGATATATTAACCGTAGAGTAAATATGATGATAAAAATATTTAAGAAGTTAAATAAAGAATGGGACTTTGCTTTTCCAGCTTATAGAGTAGACAATAATGATATTATAATTAATGAGGATACTACATTAAGAGAAATTGGAATAGATATTCCCGGTAAAATTATTTATACACCAGGGCATACAGTTGATTCAATTTCACTACTACTGGATGATGGGATTTGTATTGTAGGTGATGCAGCTGCAAATATGATGAATTTTATGGGAACAAGATATTGTGTCATTTTTATTACTGATTTAAAACAATACTATCAAAGCTGGGAGAAGCTTATTAAGGAAAATGTCAAGAATATATATCCAGCACATGGAGAAATTTTTGGAATAGAAAAACTTAAAAAGAACATTTACAAAAATAAAAAAGATAATATGGTAGAAGTGTGAGAAGACGAAGAAATAGGATTTGATTGGATTAATCAGATACCTATTTCTTTTAATACTTAACCAGATAGATTAAACGAAGATTTTTTTATTTACTAAAACTTGAATTTATGATAAAATATGGAAAATTCACAATAACTGGAGGTTTCATATGCTTAAAAAAATTACTAATAAAGTACATAGTAAAGTATCTAAAGGAAATGTATTAGAAATTGAATATAATGTAGAAAGTCAAATCGTTTTCTATTTTTTAATGAGTTTGCTAAGTACCATATTTGCAATTGTTATCATTGTTGGAATCAAAGATAATACTTTAATTGATCCTATTTGGGAAGACATTCGTAAATCTTTATCTACTTTTATTCTTTGTAACTGGGTAATTTTGTTTCTTCATTTTATCCCTATTGTGCGGTATAAGACACAACCATTAGTAGCGATAGGTAGTGGGGTCATGTCCTTTGTGGCGGCTAATATACCTTACCTATTTGTATTATTAGCACTGGACGACAGAGATTGTCAACAATACACTAACTTGGTAATTATAGCTATGGGTTTTAGCATTTTTCTTATATTGATTCATATACTTAGATGTATTGATGGAATTCAACAACGACCCTTCCTAATAAAGCTTAATAAAATATATACACGATTTATAAAATTAGCTACATATATTGCTGCTGTGGCTGTTCTTATAGTATTATTTGGACAATATATTTTGTTGTTGATTACACAGATTACTGTATTACATGGAATCTATCCTATTCTATATGCAATCTATCAAGGATCATTGGTATGTATTGGTATATATCTTAATATTATTTTCTTGGAAATGTCTAAGGTATTTTTAAAATTGGCTTATCAAGTATTCAGGAATCCATCTTATAAAAACTCCTATAAAAAACACCAAAAGGAAGAAAAATCGAACAAGAGGTATAAGAAAAATAATAATAAGAAGAAGATAAAGTCTGCTGACACAATAATTAAAATGTTTTTCCTTAAACCTTTTCAATATTTGCTTTATATGTTTAGTATGTTTTTTCTGGTTACGATTGGTCATTGTTTTGACAATGGTATGCCAATTGGAGCTATTGTAAGCTTAGTAATTTTTCTTGGCTATTCAGCATTGATTTTAAAGTGGCTTTTAAGTTATGAGATAGCTATGATTGGAAAATGGCTCATTGGTTCTTTCTTTGCTTTGGATGTTGATTATATTTTTATGGTAATTACAATGTTAATTTTTGGAGAAGAAAAACTTAGTGCCATGATGAATTCGCTACCGCCAGTAGTGGTTCTTGTAGTTGGGACTATTATACTTTGTTTACCATTTGCTTTCTTTCGCCCTGGGAAAAGGATGGACAAAATTATAGACTACTTAAGGAATTTCTTGAAAGTTGTACATTAAGACTACTAGGAAATATCATTTTGTTAATATATATCGGGAAATATGCTATAATCTAGATTATAGTAAATTTACGCATATATTTAATATAGGATAATATTTTAAGTGATGATGTGGTTTAAGGGGGTTTTAATGTTGAGATTGATTAAATATATTTCTAAAAATAAGATTTCATCTATTGTTATAGTTATTCTAAGTGCATTGGTAATAATATTAAGTTCAAAATATTATAAGTTGAAAAGTTATGTTGATTCTAATATTGTAATTGAATCATGGGGTTTTGCAGTAAATAATTTTGGAATCATTGGATTGTTAGAACAAGACAAAATACAAGAAGATCGGGACAAAAAAATATATAAGCTTAGTTTTGAAATGTATGATCAATACAACGAGATATGTAGAGCATATGGAATGTCAGGTTTTTCAGGTAAGAAAAATACATTTGATAATAGATTAGTTGAAATACTTCATGATGATTTAAAGGACGTTAATTACTCTGAAATTTTGATGATACACAAAATGATAGAAGAAGTATTGATAGAACATAAAATATGCTACAAAGATCTAGAAAATTATATGAATACAAATGAAGTAGACTACAATAGGTTGCTTGTTAAGGAATGGAAGGAAATAATAATTAAGTTGGATTCATTAAGATTCTAAACTCTGGTCACTTTCTTAAGAGTAAGTAACTAAGAAAAAAGTGCGTACTTGTACAGCTTTGCCATTACGCTATAATAAATAATATATTACATATGTAATTAAGTCTATATAATCCAGGGGTAATGTTTTAGTACAATATTGTATTATTTTAGGAGGTAAACTTGATGAAAAAATATCGTTTATATCAAATAGATTCATTTACCAAAGATAAGTTTACAGGTAATCCTGCTGGGGTAATAACTAACGCAGATGGTTTGACTGAAAACGATATGCAGAAAATAGCAAGAGAGTTAAACAATTCTGAAACAGCCTTTGTTTTTTCTTCAGATACAGCAGATTATAATGTTTATATACGTTATTTTACTCCTACTAAGGAGGTTCCAATATGTGGGCATGCTACTATAGCAGCACACTATGCATTGGCTGTTGAAAATAACCTTGATACTACATGAATTAAACAAAAGTCAGGAGCAGGGATTCTACCAGTTGATATAATCAAGAAAAATGATGATTATAAAATAGTTATGACACAGGGAAAAATAGAATTTGGTATGTATATTGAAGATGAAAATAAGAAAACTCTATTATCAGCTTTGGGAATTAATGAAAATGATCTATTGGAAAATTGTCCTATTCAAATTGTTTCAACAGGTCACTCAAAAGTTATGATAGGCATAAAGAGCAACACAATATTAAATCAACTGAAACCCAATTATAATGCACTCTCTCAGTTGAGCGAAATCATAGAATGTAATGGATATTATGTTTTTACCCAAGATTCAAAAGATGAAAATAAAGCAGTTACTGTATTTCAATCAGAATTAATAATATAATCTTAGTATTAAATGAGAAAATATATATTTTAAAGGGTAAGGTGACTCATAGCGGGTCATCTTTTTTTATGGAAAAATGGGTAATTTTTTGCTTTTGAGTATTTTATATAAAAAAATATGGTTGACTTATTGTTTATACTGTATAATAAAAGTATAGGGAAAGACTACACTAATTTACAAGAAAATAGATACACTTCGTGATGCATAGGAGGAATTATGGAATTAAAGCTATTTGGATTTATACATGATGTGACGAATTATTTAGAAGATAAAGCAGATGATTTGGAAATAGCATCAAATGAAATAAAAGTTTTTCTAAAAGAATTATTAGAGGTAAGTACCGATGGTTACTTGAACATCAATAGAAGAGTAAAATCAGTTCCTAGTTTAAAAGAAAAGATTATCAGAAATAATTCCTATAAGGAATATGATTCCCCAGAAGAATTTATATCCAATTTATCTGACTTGATTGGTATAAGAATAGAGTGCAGATTCATTGAAGACGAATATAAAATATATGAAATATTGAAGAGATGTTTTAGTATGTGCCACTCAGATGGATATTACTATAACTCCCTTAACAAAAACATTAGACTGGAACTGGATGGACCACAGCCCCAAAAACAAAAAAATGGTTTTGAAATATATAGGATAGATGGGGTCTATGAATATGATGATGAATTATTTAATTTTGAACTTCAAATAAAATCCCTTGTTAATGTGTTTTGGGGGGAAATAGAACACAAGATAATATATAAAAACAATAATTACACCATATGGGACAGTTTTTTCAAAGATATCATGGGGTCCATAAACGAAAATCTTTCTATGATAGATAAGCAATTACATATTATTGATGATCAATTTAAACAACTAAATACAATCAGTCCATCAGTTAGAAAAAATCAAATTGAAACTACTCTTGCAAAAATGATTTATGATATCTTTTCAATAAAGATAAAGAGTAGCATTGGTTTTATTGTGGATTTTAGAAAATCATGTGATACCATTATGAAATATATCTTCAGGTCCAATCATGCAGAAAACTTGGACGATTATAATAAGACACTGGTAAAAACATTTTCAAGACTCAATGATATAAGTGAGAATGAGATTGATTTTACTCATGAGATAGTATTTGAAAGAGAAATAGAATTAGAAGATGAATTCTCTAGAGTTATGGGAGAAACTATCATTGCTTCAATTAATAGTGATTTTCAATGGAATATCTTCTTTAGAGTATTATTTGAAATAGAGCTTGGTAATAATGTTGAGGATTTTGAAACATTCATCCAATTTATAAAGGAGAGGTTCAGTAAAAATAGAAGTCTATCAAAACTATATGTGTTATTTGAAGATAAACAAGCAGAGGAAATGATAGAGGATTTACTAGAAACCATTGTATATACTTTTAAGAAGATTGATTCCATAAAGTTCATTTACGATACAAGCATAGAGGAGATAAATCATACACTAAGGTATATAGTTGGACTTATATGTAAAAACATTCAAAACTATGAGGATTGGTTAGAATATAAAGAAATATATCTGGAATATTTTCAGGTTAAGATTCTATCCATATTTGATTATAAAATTGAAATGTCAAAAGTAAAGAGATTCTTGAAAAAAGCTAAGACGGAATCAAGTATAATAGGAATTAGTGAAGATATCTTAGGATATACCCATGAATTAGAATCACTATCTTTAATAGAAGCGGATAAAGCCTTGAAACTTTTCAAGTTATAACATGATAGAAATGTATAGTATAACATATTCTTATCTCAATAAAACGCCCTGATGGGCGTTTTTTAATATCTAATAATAAAAATCCACCATTTAGGTAAGTATTACTTATTTTAATATTGAAAATTATTACATATTTAAAATATGTATAATTAAATTATAATATTAAAGTTAGTACTATATTTAACATTAAAATGTATATTAATAATAGTATTTATACTAAAAATATTAAAAATAATACATTATTAACACAAATCTACAAATTATTTAAAAAATTAATTGTATAATGTATTAATGAAAGGGGTGATAGAAGATAAATGTAAAATGACATTTCTAGATACATTCAAGTTACAAGAATCAACATAAATTATGTTCACATATATATTAAGTTGAAATGTAACCGGCAACAAGTAGGTTATATTATAAAGTAATAATTAGAATAGGGAGGAAGAATGAATGAAAAAAATTTTAAGTCTATTATTAGCAGCATGTCTAGTTATATCTACTACAATAGTTAGTAATGCAAGTGATTTGGGTGTATATCTTTTAACTAAGGAGTGCCCTCAGAATATACATAATTATGTTAATAATAATATTAACAATTTCCTAAACTCTAAATCCAATGAAGGTGAAATTAGTTTAGAAGATATTACAATAGGACAGGTATTCAGTATAGAAAAAGAAAATGTATCCGATCTTGATGTGTTTTATTTTCCTGTATTTCAAAAAGGACATCTTAAATATACATTTAGAGTGTATGAAGTAGATGGAAATATTACAGGTATATTATCTCCTTATTTAGTAAAGGAACTTTTAAGTGTTAGTGGTAAAACAACAACAAATAGTCCTGCAAGATTAGCTATGAATAATGGAAATGTAGTAACAGTAATTAACGATAAGATTACTACAATTAAAAAGGACCCTCTAGGTAGAAGGGTTAACAATTACTCAATAAATAATGAAAACTATAGTAATATTACAGTAAACATAAATGAAAAAAATGATAAAAATATTATTAAAGGTTTACATACTTCAAAAAGACAATTATTCTCTTTGGATAGTGTATCTTCTAATAATCTATCTCTTGATTTAGCTGAGACTCAAGGGCAACAATCATGGTGTTCAGCTTTTGCTGGAGCTGCAATAATTAGATACAAGACTCATACTAATGTATTCGCAAAAGATATAATGAAATATTATCATCCAAATAGTGAAAAATTAGAAGACGAGTATATCACTAACTATCAACTTATCAGATATGCACAGAGGAAAGGTCTTTACCCAAGAAGGAGATCATATACATTATCACTTAGTTCAGTTGTATCACAAATAGACAACTCTCAGCCAATGTATATAGGATGCCAAGGAAGAGGAGATTACGAAGGAGCTAGACATGCATTAGTGCTTAGAGGTTATGATAAAACTAACAACACTTATTCAATATGGAATCCTTGGTATAAATACTATGAAACAATGCCAATGGATACAAAAGTATATACAGTAGATCCTTCAGCAAGTTTTAAGTGGGATACTACAATATATGATTGGAGCAAATTATAGATCCTAATGAATAATAAAGTAAAAGGTAAAAGTAAAATTGTTAAAAAACCATATGTAATGTATGACAGCAACCTATATGGTATATCTACAGAATTGCCAAAATCATATCCATATAATAATATGCTGGAATCAATAACATATGTAGGAACAATTAGTGAAACAATTAATAGTTGTGAAATGCCAACACAAAATTTTCAAGCAAATAAAGATGGATATAAGAATGCAAAAGTTTATGTAGATGAAGATGAGAGTAGAATCTATCTAAGATTCAACGAAGGTCTTGAAAATGATGAATTGGTAAGATTTGATAAAGATAATAAAGCAATATAGAATAGATAATTTATTAATAACTATTGTGTTCTTTGATTTTTGAAGGTATAATGTTAGTGACATACAAAGTAAGAAAATTAAAATTGAATATAAATATATTAAGGTGCCTTAGCAATAAGGAGAATAGGAAAGTCAGTTAAAGTCTGACACGGACCCACCACTGTAAGTAGTAATGATGTTATGTTTTATACTACGAGTCAGGAGACCTGCCTTAATATTGTTAGATTAGTCGAAAGGGGATAAAATTCGTACTTATCATTTTAGTTGCTTTTATAAATGGGTTAAAGGCTCTTAACGTTTGTTAAGGGCTTTTTTTATTAAAAGAATTAAATTGTTTTATATCCTCTTTCACCAAATTGTTTTAATGTGGAGTCTCTATATTAGGATAAGGAGTCCCATATAAAATATAAAAATAAGGAAGAGGAGAAAACAATGAAAAAAAGAGCAGTATTAGTAACTTTTTTGGTTCTCATTATGATGATTACAGGATGTAAGAATAATCAAGACATAAAGGCGGACCAAAATCTACAAGAAGAACAAAAATCAGGATCAGCAAATGTAGATAATGGTGCAGAAGATAACACAGATTCAGTGAAGCCGGTGAATGAAGAAGTGTTAATTGACCAATCCAAAGAGATTGTACTAGCAGGAACAAGGAATATTGCACCTGGAGAAAAAGATGCCTATTACTGTAGTTCTGCATTGATGGTATGGGAACCACTTATTACAAAAGGTTCAGATTATGGTCCTAAGCCAAAACTTGCAGCAAGTTATTCTGCAAACGAAGATTATACTGTATGGACATTCAAGTTAAGAGAAGATGTCAAGTTCCATGATGGAGAAGTGTTTAATGCAGATGCTGTCATTGCTAATTTTGATAGAATGAAACTAGGGAAAAAGTCTTCAAGTTTTTATGGGATGGATATTAACAGAACATATCCAGGGCTGCTTGAAGTGAATAAAAAAGATGATTATACAATAGAATTAGTCTTTGAAAATCCTTTGCCAACATTGGATTATTCAATGACTGATTTTGGTAGTGCTATGTTCAGCCCTAATAATTTTGATGAGGAAGGTAATTTCAATGGTTTTCCTATGGGAACTGGACCTTTCAAATTAACTGAAAATGTTCTTGATGAGTATTGTGTAATCGAGAAAAACAATGATTATTATGGTGAAAAAGCATTAGCTGAAAGAATTAAAATAAAAGTTATCCCATCACCTGATACACGATTTGCTGCATTAAAAGCAGAAGAGGTAATGGGTGTTATCGATCTTGGGGCTATTCAGCCTGTGATGGCTATGGAATTAATAAAAGACAATCGATTTGGCATATCACACACACCAAGTACAATTACCCATTACATACTTTTGAATGGTAACAAAGAGCCTTTTAATGATCTAAGGTTAAGACAGGCAGTCAGTTTATTAATTGATAGACAATTGATTATTGATAGTTTTTATGCAGGTTTAGGTGAACCTACAGTAAATGTACTTAATGCATGTACTCCTTTCTATAAAGAATTTGATATTGAACATGATGTTGAAAAGGCAAAAAAATTGGCAAAAGAAGTCCTTGGTGATGAAAGAGTGAAGGTTTCTTTCGTTTTAAGACAAGGTGAGCTGGATAGATACCCAAACAAAGAAGAAGCTCAGTTATTGCAGTCTCAACTTAGTGAACTGGGAATAGATGCTGAGATTACAATTCTTGAAAGTTCAGCATGGAATGATGTGGTTAAGGCTGGTGATTTTGATATCAGCTTAAAGATAAAAGGATTATCCAGTGCTGAGCCAAACACTCTGTTTAAAACTATGATGAAAACTGACAATGGATTAAATAAAAGATGGAATTTTGGCTATTCCAATAAAACAGTAGATACATTAATAACTGATGTTGAAAACGAAACAGATATGGATAAGCGTAAGGAAATATATAAAAAGATTCAAGGGTATTCAGTCAATGAATTTCCAGCTGTTCCATATTTTAATGATGTGAACTTAATTGCTTACAACAAAAAAATTGAAGGCTACGAAGCTATGTATTACGGCGTATCTCTTGAAAAGACAAAATGGGCTGAGTAATGGGTAGCTATATATTAAAGAAGATGCTAAATGTGATTCCTGTACTTATAGGTATCACATTAGCAGCTTTTCTACTAGGTGTATTGTCTCCAGGAGATCCTGCATATATTTCTCTTACAAGGGATGGTATAACAGAACCTAGTGATGAGGAAATAGAAGAGAAACAACATGAGCTTGGTTTGGATTTACCTGTACATAAACAATATTTTAATTGGTTAAAAAAAGTGATTAAACTTGATTTTGGACAAAGTATATATACTGGGGAATCCATTGGAGAAGAATTAGCGAGGAGATTACCTATTACTCTTAAGCTTGCAATGTATGGTTTTATACTTACAAGTATGTTTGGTATATTGATAGGTGTCATCATGACATTATTTAGAGGCAGTTTTATAGATAGTTCTTTAAGATTCTTTTGTACACTTATATCATCTATACCAAATTTTTGGCTTGCAATAATTCTTATTACCATATTTGCTGAGACATTACAAATTTTGCCAACAAGTGGTTATGAATCAGAGAAATCATTGATTTTACCTTCAATTGTTGTATCCCTTACAAGTATTGGTTTTATTGCAAGGCTTACAAGAGCCAGTTTTCTGAAAGTATTATCAAAAGAATTTATTGTACTTGCAAATGCTAAAGGGCTTAGAAGTTATACTATAGGAATCATCCATATATTTAAAAATGGAATTATACCAGTTTCTACTTATCTAGGCTTATATTTTGCAGCTATTCTAGGTGGTTCAAGTATTGTTGAAAGTATTTTTGCCCTTCCAGGAATAGGCAGTTATGCTATTGAATCCATCTATGCAAGGGACTACTATGTTATTCAGGCATATGTCATATTGACAGGAACCACCTATATACTCGTGAACTTAGGTCTTGACTTATTATATTTTGCTATAAATCCTAAAATAAAAGAAAGTGAGTGCTAATATGAAAATAAAAATACCTCTAAGTGTTTTGATACTGATTATTTTATTGAGTATATTAGCACCAATAATTGCTCCATACGACCCCTTGGCAGTAGATATGAAATCAAAATTGGAACCACCAAGCCAGACACATCTGCTGGGTACAGATTCTCTGGGGAGAGATACCTTTAGTAGAGTATTGTATGGTGGAAGACAATCCCTTTTACTGGCATTGATTGCAACCATATTATCTATGTGTCTTGGTATAATCATTGGCGCATTAGCAGGATATTATGGTGGTGCATTAGATTCATTCATTACATCTGTTTCAAATATATTCATGGGATTACCAGGGACAAGTATTATGATTGCTCTAGTAGGTATACTTGGACCATCCATGAGAAGTTTGATTATAGCCATTGTGGTCAATTCATGGGTATCATTTTCAAGGCTTATAAGAGTAGAAGTCATGAATGTTAAGAATGAGTACTTTATTGATAATCTCAAGAATATAGGAGGGTCTGATTCACTGATTATCTTAAAGCACATTTTGCCTAATATATCTGATAGCTTGATTATTGTTTTTGTATCAAAGATAGGCGGGGTTGTGTTAGGGGTTGCCGCTCTTAGCTATTTAGGATTAGGTCTAAGTCCCCCACAACCTGATTGGGCTATTATGATTAATGATGCAAGACCATATTTTAGAAGTCATTTACAACTGGTTTTAGCACCAGGGTTTTGTATTATAGCGTTTGTATGGTCAGTACATAGTATAGGTGACGGCATCAGAGATAGAATGGATGTAGGAGGACTTAGGAATGAAGACTTCTAATATTGATATAACTAATCTTAGTGTTACCTTTGATACTAAATATGGAAAAGTACAAGGTGTTGATGATGTAAGCATCACTTTTCCCAAGGATGTTGTGACAGGAATAATTGGTGAAACAGGAAGTGGCAAATCATTACTAGGTATGTCCATACTACGCTTATTGTCCAATGAGGCAATTGTTACAGGACAGTGTTTTTATAATGGACAAGATCATATGAAACTATCAAAGGCACAAATAAAAAAAATACGAGGTAGTCAGATCGGGTTTATTCCTCAAAATCCAGATTTATCACTAAACCCCATATTGACCATTCAAAGACAGCTCATAGAATCCTTGTTGACCCATACCAACATAAGTAAACAAGAGGCAAAGGAAAAAGTCAGATCATACTTAAAACAATTTGGCTTCAAGGATATTGATAAGATAATGAAATCCTATCCCTTTCAGCTTAGTGGAGGCATGAATCAGAGGATACTATGTATCATAGGTATTATCTGCAATCCTGATTTTGTTATTGCTGATGAACCTACAAAAGGTCTTGATGCCAAACTTAGAAAAATAGTCTATGAAAACCTTATAAAAGTAAAGAAGAATTATACATCAAGTATGATTATCATAACCCATGACTTGTATTTTGCAGGAAAATTTTGTGATGAAATCGTTGTTATGTATAAAGGGCAGGTTGTTGAAATGGGATATAGCAAAGATGTGATTAACAATCCAAGACACCCCTATACAAAAGGATTGATAGGTTCAACAATTAGAAAAGGCATGGTACCAATTAATCCCCCAGATAGCAAGGAAAATACGTCCAAGTGTAAATTTTATACTAGATGTAACCAACGTAATACCAAATGTATAGATTCAACGATTGAGATGAAAAGAATTCCTGGTGGAAAGGTACGATGTTGTGCATATGATTAAAGTAGATAATGTATCCATGAGATTTAAGAAAAGAGAAGTATTAGAAGATATTAATTTTACTGTTGAATCGGGGACTAAGGTTGGAATCGTTGGTGATAGTGGAAGTGGCAAATCTACATTAGCAAGGCTGATTACTGGACTTGCCATACCCAGAAAAGGTCAAATCTACCTTAATGGTGTAAAAACAACAGAATATAGAAGAAAAGAAAAGAGCAAGGTGGTGCAGATGGTTTTTCAGCACCCTCAAAGCAGTTTTGATGAAAAAAGGAAGATAGGTTATCAGTTAGAAGAAGTTGGACGTATTCACCATAGAGATTATAGTAAGGAAATCAAGAGGTTACTTAATGTGTTTTTAGTGGATGCTAAGTTAATGGACCGTTATCCATATCAGATTAGCGGGGGAGAAGCACAGCGGCTTTCAATTATCAGATGTTTGCTACTCAAACCTAAAGTATTGATTATGGATGAACCTACATCAATGCTGGATGTATCTGTTCAAGCAGAGATTATTGATTTTCTCCTAAGGGTTCAAGAAAAAGAGAAAATGACATTTGTTTTTGTATCCCATGATATTGAATTAGTAAGTCATGTGTGCGATAAGATTATTATTATTGACAACAAGCAAATAATAGAAGAAGGCACTATAAAGGAAGTTATTGAGCAACCTAAAAGTACCTATACAAAAAATCTAATCGAGAGTTTTGAATACTTTTACTGATGGAGGTTTTGATGAACAATAGTTTATATATAAGTCAATTGAAGAAGGATACTAATGATATGTGGCGAGAAACACTTGGATGCAGCGGTGAAATTGCTTATAAAAGAGCTCATGATGATAAGATAGAAAAGGAATTTTGGGAAAAGTATTCCCTTATTTACGATACCATTCCATCATTGTATGATTACTGGCCAGAAACTTTTGACAAGTTAGTTGATATCATTGGTACCCAAAAAGACGTTATAGAATTTGGAGCAGGAACAGGCAAATTTACATTACCAATGGCATTAAAGCAAAAACAAGTTACAGCTATTGACTTTTCAAAAGATATGCTACAGAAGTTACAATGCAAAATTGGAGATTTAACCAATATTCATACGGTTCATGGAAAAATAGAAGATATGGAAAACTATAACGTGGATAGTGTATATTCTGTAAATGCTATATATAGGATATCGGATATGAAAGTAGCTATAAAAAAAATACGTTCTTTTGCAAGAGAAAAAGTGGTTTTTGTATGGACAATGCAGCGAAGTAAATATGATGAAATATTGAATAGTACCAACAAAAAAGGTATTCTTCGTCGTCAAGAGTATATCCATATCATGAATATTCTATATGACTTAGGTATTGATGGCAATCTGGAAATAATGGATGTTCATAAAAAGATTAAGATTGATAACATTCAATCCAATTATGAAGAACTGAAAGAAATTGCTGGAAGTTATGATTTGGATGCTGATTATCTGATAGATACCTTTAATCAACGTGTTACCAATGAAAATGGTATTACATACTATCAATGTCCTCAAAAAGTAGCATATATTTATTTTGATGGATGTGCCAATTGTAATTGAAGTTTATTGCCATACTAAATAAACAGTATCATTGCATAAACGATATTGACATTCATTTTCAAATGTGATAATATAGCACCGATATATATCAGTGCTATATTTTGGGAGATTATCAAAGGAGGTTGACATGAACTTAAAAAAGGTTACATTTGGATTAATTATGATATGCATGATGTTCAATTTATTTTATATGGTTGCTAGGGCTTCATATGGTGAATCTAATTTTAATAAAATAGATGAAATAGTTAAAGAACATATAGGAAATGATGTGCCAGGAGCGTGTGTCATAGTCAAGAAGAATGGGGAAACCATGTTTCAAAAGGCTTATGGATATGCAAATCTAGAGGATAAGAAAAGTATTGAGTTGGACAAAACAGTATTTGAATGGGGTTCAATATCAAAGACCTTCATATGGATAAGTTTAATCCAATTGGAAGAGAAGGGTATAATAAAGTTTGATGAGGATGTAAGAGCGTATTTACCAAAAGATTTTTTGAAAAACTTAAAATATGAATCAAAAGTCACAGTACTTGATTTAATGAATCATACAGCTGGATTTGAAGATTATTTTAATGATATTAGAATGACAGATAAGGAAGCATTTCAACCTCTATCAAAGACATTAATGGATAAACAGCCTCTTCAGGTATATGAACCAGGTGAATTAAGTGGATATTCTAATTGGGGTGCGGCATTGGGCGCACTTATAGTAGAAAGAAGCTCAGAAATGGAATATTCGGAATATGTAAGAAAAAACATACTGATTCCTTTAGAATTAGAAGAGGTGAGTATACATCCCTTTGGAAAAGATATATCAGGTTTATATGAGAACAAAGCTACAGGGTACAGTAAAAAGAAAAATGGGTTAGAAGATGCAGGCTGGATGCATCTAAGCGTCTTTCCAGCAGGGTCATTTAATGGTACTGCATTGGATTTGGCAAAATATGCAGATGCTTTAGCTAATCGTTCAGAGTTATTATTCAAAGACAACAAAGTATTTTTAGATGAATTATTATCTAGTGTTACACTAACTGGTCAAGGTGAAGTAAAATATGGCTTTTGGAGATATCCAGGAAAAGACAGCATATATGGTCACGAAGGTGGTACATATGGTTTTAAGACTCAAATTTGGTTCAATCTGAAAACGAAAGAATCCATAACGATCATAGTAAATGCAATGGATTCACTGATATTTTCAGAGATAATGACTTCATTAGAACCTATAGAATTATATGAAGATAAGGGGAGTATTCCTCTAGACAAATACGAGATTAAAAGTATTGTAGGTGATTATATACCAGCAAGATCAGTATATTCAAATCCTACAAAGATATATGGAGACTTGCAGCTTATTAGCATCAGGCAGGTGGATGAAGAGAGAATTAGTCTTAAAATGCCATTCTTCAAGAAAAAAGCTATATATGAGTATAAGGGTGACGGTATTTTTTATAACCCTGATATGCCGTTGCAAGAACGTATAATTCGTTTTAAGAAAAATGATGATAAGATGATTATTAATTATCGAATAGCTCATGATTATGTACCAGCACCTAATAATAGGACGTTTTTTTATATTATATTGAGAATAGTGCTATTGAGTATTAGTATTCTATATTTTGTCATATCATTTATACTTGGAGTCAAAAAATATAGAGGAAACAGAAACCGTAAACAAAAAAGAAAATGCTTGCTTAGAATGGGCATATCTATTACATTTATTATAATGGTATTGCAATCTGGATATTTTTTCTTTGGATGTTTATCCACTTATAATGTTCAATCTATCCACTTGACAATCACTAGGTATAGTAATACTGTGTTAAGTTTGTTAGGATTATTATTTGCAATATTATACATGTACAAAAATCCTGAAATCAAAAAAAATGATGTACTAGCTATGATTTTGTATGTTATATCAATATATATTTTTATTGAATATAAGTTTTTGATAATATAATAATACAAAACTGCTGTGATAATTGATATAATGATATAAATAATAAGTTTGAAATATTATTAAATATAGAGAGGAAGAATACTAATGCAACTAACTGTAATTGGAGTAGGACCTGGAGATAGTGAATTATTAACGATAAAAGCAGTACGTATGATTAAAGAAGCAGATGTTATTCTAGTACCAGTAAAAAAAGAAGGATCAACTAATAGCACGGCTCTTAGTATTGCAAAACCATATATAGAAGATATGGATAAGGTACAGTACTTATATTTTCCAATGATAGATTGTGATGAAAACAAAAACTATGTTGATACTATTTTCAAGGGAAATGGGGAAAAAATTAATCGTCAGTTACAAGAAGGTAAAAAGATGGTTTATCTTACCCTTGGTGATCCTATGATCTACAGTACATTTACATATATCAGTCAGTATTTAGATGGGGTTCAGTATATTCCTGGTATACCATCATTCCTTAATGGAGCAGCGTTAAGTAAAAGTCCCCTTTGCATAGGAAAAGAATCAATGGCTGTTGTAAATATGACAGATGATGAAGATACAATAAAACAAGTATTCAACCTCCACGATAGTATTGTTGTTATGAAGGTATGTACTAATCAAAAATTATTAAAAAATCTAATTGAACAAGGAAAGAGAAATGCTATTTTTATGTCTAATATTGGACTTGATAATGAGCATTTTACCACAGATATCAATTATCTGGATGAAAAAGTTCCATACTTCACAATAGGAATCATTCGATAATGAAAATAGCAATTGTACAGACAAAACCAGTGATTAATGAAATTGAAAATAATATGAGGACAATAATATCATTTATTGATGAAGCCAAAGAACAAGAAGCCCAGCTTATATGTTTTCCAGAAATGGCTTTTAATGGTTATAACTTTGATAACTTGGAATGGCAAGTGAATCAACAGAAAAAATATCTTAATCTCTTACAAGGAAAAGCAAAGATAGATAATATGACTATAGTTATTGGTGGTATTGAAAAAGTGACAGATAGATACTACTTAGCTCAATATATCATAGATGATTCAATAAGAAGTTATAACAAGATTCATATAGGTTCTAAAGAAAGTCGTTTTGTTGCGGCAGGGGAAGAAATCAAAGTGTTCACTAAGAAAGAATTGACTTTTGGAATTATGATGTGCTACGATACACATTTTCCTGAATTATGTACTTATATGGCATTATCAGGTGCAGATTTAATCTTAGCTCCCTCTGCAGTTCCAAATGACCCTAGTAAAAGAATAGAGGCATGGAAAAAATACTTGGTGGCAAGAGCTTATGACAACCGTGTCTATATTGCGGCTAACAATCTTATCTTTTACCAAGGTGGTGGAGGTATGATTTGTTATAATCCAAGTGGAGATATGATTGATTGTAATTCTAGTAATAATGAAGATATGTTGATATTTGAAGTAGAAAAACAAAATTATTCAAAAACCTCAATGAAACAAAGGAATTTTATATTAGATAGAAAACCTGAAGTATACAAGAAATATAATCTCTAATATTTAGAAATGCTCAATATTGAACTATATAAGAAACTAATAGATTAAATTACAAGAGGTAAAAAATGATAAATAATAATCTAGAGCAAGTCATGAATGATCCCATGTTATTTAAATTATATGATATCAAAAATGTAACGGAAGACATAATAGAATGTATAGTAAAAGAACAATATGGTAAAGGTAAAATCCTTTTCATTACTATTGAAGAAGGGATTTTCGTTGAATATTCAGATTGCTATTTCCATTATATTGATAACTCTGATGTGAAGTTTAATAAAGACATAATCACTATGTATCAAATGCTTGAAGGAAATGCCATAATGAATATTAATGACAAGAAGTCAATAATAGTCAAAAAAGGTGATATTTTTAACTTTGCAGGCAATAATCAGTTTTCCAGTTTTGATGGAGACTATAAAAACTTGGTTTCAATAAGTATATTTGGATATTACGAGTGTATTCAAAGGTTCTTCTTAGGCTTTTTTAAGGACGATACAATAGTCAAGGATTACTATTCACATATGAAAAGTATAGATGGAGGACTGGTCTATAAGAATAATTTGATACTTGAAAAGTTATTTTTGGAGTTATTCGAGAGTGTAAAAGATAATAATAACTATCTAATCAAGTTGAAAGCTTTGGAAATAATGTATCATGGTATGACACATCATGCAAAATATGTTGATGTAAAAAGAAAAGAGTACGATCAATACTATATTAAACGAGTATATGAAGTAAAGAATTATCTAGATGAGAACTGGAATAAGAAAATTAGCTTGGAGGAAATTGCTCAACTCCATAATATTAATAAGACATACTTGAAAGAGATATTTAAAGACTCCTTTGATATTTCACCTCATAAATATGTAATAAAAATACGACTTAGCAAGTCAAAGGATTTACTAGACAATAGAAATTTAAAAATAACTGAAATTGCAAGTATGACTGGATTTTCGTCAGCCAGTAGATATTCTGAAAGTTTTAAGAATTTTTTTGGGTATTTGCCTTCTGAATATCGTAAAAATTCTAGTTCAAATAGAGAGCAATAAATACACAAATTAGTTTCGGCTGAAATGTGTATTTTTTTTGCTGTTATGTAGTATAAATGATAATGGATATCATTTATACTTGTTTTATATAGAATAATATAAAAAAATTGGTAAAGATGAATCGTTATTAATAATATTTTTTATGAAAATTATGGGTTGTATTATTGATGACAATTTAAGAATAGGAGGATTATATGAATGCTTTCTTAGTTGAGAAATTTGGAGAAGATAAGGGTAATCATCTGTTTTCTCTTCAACAAGCACGATTAGAGGAGCTTCTGAACAAGACAAGAGGAAAAACCGAGAAACAGATGAAAACACTCAGAAATACGATTATGCCTAGAATAGCACTTTATCAAATACTGCAGGAATCTGGTATTGAGCAACAGAAGTCTTATGATATTGTAAAAGAGTATATGGTAGATGTTGTATGTGCAAGAATGAAAAAGCAATTTAGAAGAATGGAAAAAATACCTTTCTTTTATAGAATATTCAAGAAGAATATTATTAATAGTCTCTTAAAAGGTGGAAATTGGGAATCAGAATTGATCCATGATGATAGCAAGAGTTTCACTGCACATGTCCATAAGTGTTTATGGTATGATGCTACTGTAGAGAACGGATGCCCTGAGTTGTGTAGAGCTTTCTGTGAATGTGATGACATCAATTTTGATGTATTTACAAAGATAGACTTTTATCGTGAAGGTGCTCTTGGTATGGGAGCTGATAAATGCGATTTTACTTTTAAGAAGGCTAAGTAATGATAAGTAAGAATAATAATTAGCTTGTATAAAGATAGGTTAGAATATAAAGTAATAGATTAAGGATAACATTTAATAGTTTGATGAAAATTTGTCAATTATTGAAGGTTATCCTTTTTTATTGAATGTATAATTTGTTATGAAAATTATTAATAAATGTTGACTTAGTAGTAAAAGTATACTATTATAAAGATGGTTAGTATAAATATACTACTAACTACCTTTTAGAAAGGAGAGCCATTTGTATGAATGAAGAAAATCATGAACAAGAATTTTTGAATACTTATAATAAAGAACAGTATGAAAAACCTTCCGTGACAGTTGATTTGTTGATTTTTACAATAGAAGATGATGAGTTGAAGATTGTTTTAATTAGAAGAAATGAGATGCCTTATAAAGATTCCTTAGCATTGCCAGGAGTATTCGTAAGAATTGATGAAACATTGGAGGAAGCAGCATACAGGACAATCAAGGAAGAGATAGGTAGTTGTGACATCTATTTAGAACAGCTATTCACATGGGGGGATATAGAGCGTGACCCTAGGATGAGAATTATATCAATCTCTTATATGGCTATAGTATCACCCCATAAGCTTAAGTTAGTTAAAGGAGAGAGAGTTTCAGAAGTCAAGCTCTATTCAGTTAATAAGCTTATTGATACTAAGGAAAAATTAGCCTTTGACCATATGAAGATGATTAAATACGCTATAGAGAGAATTAAAAACAAAGTAGCATATACCAAGATAGCTTTTGAATTTGTTGAAGAGGAATTTACGTTACCTCAGTTACAGAAGGTATATGAGATACTACTTAACAAAACGTTATATAAGGCTAATTTTCGAAACAAGATAAAGGAATTAGTTGAAGAGACAGATAAGATGACAGAAAAACAACCACATAGACCAAGCAAATATTATAGATTGAGGGAGACAGAATATGAACAGAATAAAGGAATTTTTAAAAGATGAGCTGACAGGATGGAAAAAATGGGAAGTAATATGGATGGTATTAGCAGTTGCAGTAATAGTATCACTATCATTGTATTGGGGGGATAATGCAAGAGGTATTATTGCAGGAGTTACTGGTGTTGTTTGTGTAATACTAACTGGAAAGGGTAAAATGAGTTGTTACATATTTGGGCTAGTGAATACAATTCTCTATGCATGGATTGCTTTTGAAGTAAAATATTATGGCGAAGTTATGTTGAATGGATTATATTACGTACCTATGCAATTTGTAGGATGGTTCATGTGGAAGAAACATATGAACAAAGAAACAAAGGAAGTTGAGAAAACAAAACTAACTGTAAAATGGGAAGTTATTCTACTACTTATATCAGCTGCTTGTATATATGGTTATGGACTTGTATTGAAAAGTTTAGGAGGTAATCTTCCTTTCTTTGATAGTATCTCTACTTGCCTTAGTATAGTTGCTATGATTTTAAGTGTTAGAAGATTAATGGAACAGTGGATAATATGGATTGTTGTAGATTTAGTAACTGTATATATGTGGGTGATTGATTATATTAATGGTGGAACAGATATTGCAACTTTACTCATGTGGATTGTCTATCTTCTTAATGCTGTTTTCATGTTCATTAAATGGTTTAAGGAGAGTAGGAGGATAAATAATGAAATATAATGTTGGAATGTACGGAGGTTCCTTTGATCCATTACATATAGGTCATATTCATGATATTATTAGAGCTGCATCAATGTGTAAGGAATTGTATGTAGTAATCAGTTGGTGTAAAGGAAGAGAATCAACGACTAAAGAGCTTCGTTACAGGTGGATAAATGATTGTTGTAGGCATCTATCCAATATAGAGATTATTTTGATAGAAGATGAAGCTGTTGATAAAGAGGCTTATAATACTGGTTACTATTGGGAGAAAGGTGCCAAAGATATAAAAAGAGCAATAGCTAAACCTATTGATGCAGTATTCTGTGGTACAGATTATCTAGGTACAAATAGATTTGAAAGCCTTTATTCTCCTGAAAGTGATGTAGTATATTTTGATAGAAATGAAGTACCAGTAAGTTCAACAAATATTAGAAAATGGGTATTTGATAACTGGGATTACATACCCAAAGTTTGTAGACCTTATTATACAAGAAAAGTATTGATTGTTGGAGGTGAGAGTACAGGAAAATCAACCTTGGTCCGTAACCTTGCTCTAGCCTATAATACAAATTATGTAGAGGAAGTTGGACGAGATATCTGTGAATTTGCTGGAAGTGAAGAATTAATGATAATGGAAGATTTTCACGAAATACTCTTGCGTCACAAAGTCAAGGAAATGGATGCAATCAAGGATAGCAATAAAATACTCTTTGTTGATACTGACTCAATTACTACATTGTTTTATTCAAGATTTCTCTTGACTGAGAAGGAAGAAATTACTAAATGCACGTCATTGGCAGATGCAATCACTAATATTAATGAATTTGATTTGATACTATTCCTTGAACCAACTGTAGAGTTTGTACAGGATGGAACACGAAGTGAGATTATTGAAGCTGACCGTGAGAAATATAGTAATCAAATAAAGAAATTATTAGATATGCATAGCTTCAGATATAACTGCATTTCAGGGGATTATGTTGAAAGATTCAATGAAGCTAAGAATTTGATAGAAGAGTATTTGGGTATTGATACTAGATGGTAAGGTTGTCAAGAATTAGTGGTAAAAATTAAATTTATATAAGAAGAAGATTTAAGCTGAATAAAATTTATCAGTCTAAATCTTCTTTTTTTATGTTGTAGATAGATTCTGCTTTTTAAAGATAAGCATTTTGTTAATTAAATTAATTATCAAATATGTATCTTAATACAATTCTTAATTAAATTAAAACGTTACAACACATTAGTTTTTGTAATAAATCAATAGCAACATTTTAAATACAAAATATCAGGAATATTTAGGAAAATGCTTGATTAAATGTTTTGTATATTTACCGATAAAGTGTAAAAAAATAGAATATTATAAATTTTGCCATTGACTTGTGTAGCGAAATGTGATTCAATAAACGTGTAAATACTACAAAAAATCAAAATAAATAATAACTTTGGTTGGTTATATGTAGCATTTACTTAAAATATAGTATTGAAAGAAAGGAGGAGCGATTAATAACAGAATGTACTAAATATTGTATTGGTTTTGATATTTACTAAAATTTGACTTGAAAATCAGGAGGTAATTACAATGAAAAAAATATTAATTTTATGTTTTACTATTTTACTAGCAACTTCGTTTATTAATAATAATATGGTCTATGCCTTTTCAACTAATCCCATAGAGGATATTGGAGATTCTATTGGTATAGATGATTCAGGAATAAGTGTTGAGAATCATCCAAAAGAACAAATAGCAGAAAAAACCATTAAGGGAATGTGGAAAGCGGCTAATACTAAATCCGTTGTTAAATTTAGTGCAAAAGGACCAAGCTCTGTATTGAAAGTAGGAGGCAAGTTACTAAAACTACTATTACCTTTAATATCTGCTGCTTGTGAGAAACATGCTATTGAGCATGGTGGGGAGCTGGAGTTTCTAAATTACATAGCACCAAATTTCGATGATGATACATTTGACATTATAGCTTATGACCCTTATTCAACGAAAGGCAGATATATAGGTGATCTTGAATCATCTAATACAGAAACTATTTTTCGTGTGAAAGTATATTCAGAGTTTTCACCTAATAATCCAGTTGAATATTCTTTGAAAAATCTTCAGAAAATAAATATACCTAGTAGATCATCTATGGAAAACATGATTCTTGAATTTTATACGGCGGATAATGATACCCCTTTTGAGAAAGTTCTTCTTCCAGCAAACAAGGATAATAAGAATTATGGGATATGTTTAACGAAAACTAAATCAAAGAATTACACCTATTATTTAGCTAAAGAAACAGAATTGAAATTTAATACTTTTATGGTAGATAACGTATTAGTACCTATTTATACCAAGAAAGGATTTTTATTTGATGAAGATGTAAAAAAATTGTGGAATAGTATGAGCGAAATAGATAGAACTATTTATGGAAAACTTGTTCGTGAACATGCCAAGGTGGTGGATAAAGCTGATATAACCAGATCAAGATTTAATGAAAATTATATCTTAAGCTTGTGGCAAGATCCAAAAAGTCTTTTACGAGGAAATACTATGTTCATCCATGGTAATAATTATTATTCAAATTTCAGCGAAAATACGGAAAAAATACTGGTTGATAAGAATGGGGATGAAAAACCTAATCTAGGATTACATTTTAACGAGAACGGAAAAGCATCTTATCAAATATACATTCCAAAAACAGGAGCTTATGAATTAAGTTATATCTTCAAACATAGTGAGGCAGTTAATTTTACAGTTAAAAACTTACTTGGTGGAGAAATTGTTTACAGTATGGAAGCAGACCGTACAGAAGATGGACAACCTCATATAAAAGTAAGTGTTCCAAGAGAAATCAATATTGATCAAGGGGTACTTTATATAGAGATAGAAGGTAGTAATTTTGATCTTAATTGTATGGTTCTTAAATATGTTGGAAATAAAGATGAAGAAAGACTTAAATATCTTCAAATGTCCTATGAGATAATTGACTTATATGTAGCAAATGCTATTGACTTAATGAATAGAAAGACTGCAAGTCAAGAAGAAATCCAATATGCTATCGACTCAGCCAACTATGTTAAAGAAAATATGATACTAGTAAGAACACAAAGTCTGTTAGATGCAGGTTATTCTTCTGACGAAGATCTTATGAGTCAGATAGGTGTCAGGATGCAAGATTTAGATGATAGAATAAAACAAGCTAATTCCCAATTAGAGAGTTTGAGAAAAGACATTATATTAGTTATAGAAGGAGAAAAACCATTTGAAAACATGACTAGTATGAGAATTGACCAAATAGGAGGAGCTGGAGTTTTCACAAGCAAAGATTTTGATTCTGGAAAATTCACTGTTGCTAGATATAAAGTAACAATTCCAAGGTCAGGATATTACACACCAAATTATTTTATTGCCAACTTCAACAACTTTTCATATATTAACGTTGTAGATGAAAATGGTAGAACTTTTGATTCTTTTGCAGTTAGCAAAACATGTAGCTATTGGAAATGGGAATTTGAAAAGATGGAAGGAACTAGAGAGTATTTTGAAGCTGGAGACACATATATTGGTGTTTGTTGTACCAGTAAAAGCTTTGTGCTAGATAAAATACAATTAGTATATGATAAGAATCAATAATAATAAAAATTAAAGACATATAGAGATGGCAGGTAATACTATCATCTCTATATGTTTTTTTAATTTAAAGCATTAATTATATTTTAATTTTATAAAATTACTAATTTTTGTATATCGTACATAAATATTAAGGAAAATTAAAGAAAATACTTAAATAAACATTATGAAAATAAAGGGAAAATGTATCGAATAATAGAATATTTCAAAAATAAATGTTGACTTACGGATTAGAATATGATTAAATTAATATGTAAAAAATTACAAATACTACAAAAAATGTGAATTTAGTAATAACTTGTAATGGATGGGATTATATGTAGTATTTGTGTATGAGAGGTAGGGTTCTGAAGAAGGGAGGTAGGATAATTTTATACAGTAATAAGTCTGAAAAATTTGAAGAGTATAAAAATATAAATGGAATTTCAGGGAGGTAATTACAATGAAAAAAATAATATTAGTATCGTGTTTAGCTGTTTTGCTAGCAACTTCGAGTTCTATCCCATTTATTAATAATAATATAGTCTATGCTTTTTCAACCAATCCTATAGAGGATATTGGAATTTCCATAGGTATAGATGATGAAGAAATAAGTATTGAAAATCATTCAACAGAACAAATAGCTGAAAAGACCATTAAAGGGGTATGGAAAGCTGCTAATACTCAAGCTACTGTTACTTTTAGTCCAAAAGGACCAAGTTCTGTATTGAAAGTAGCAGCTAATGTACTTGAAACATTGTTGCCTTTAATAGCTGATGCTTGTGAAGGATATAGTATTGAACATGGTGGACAGATCGAGTATCTCAATTACATTTCGCCAGATTTTGATAATAATAAATTTGACATTATCGCTTATGACCCTTATTCAACAGAAGGAAGATATATAGGAGATATCGAATCTACTAACACAGATACGATTTTTCGTGTGAAAATATATCCAGAGTTTTCAGCTAATAATCCTGTAGAGTATTCTTTGAAAAATCTTGAGAAAATAACTATACCAAGTAAAGCAACTATGGAGAACTTGGTTCTTGAATTTTATACACCCGATAATGATACACCTTTTGAAAGAGTTCTTCTTTCAGCAAATAAGGATAATAAGAATTATGGAATATGTTTAACAAAAACTAATTCTGAAAACTATACATATTATTTGACTAAGGAAACAGATAGAAAATTCAATACTTTTATGGTAGATAAAATATTGGCACCATTATATACTAACAATGGTCATCTGTGGAACAATCAAGTAGAAGAATTATGGGATGGTTTTACCCAAGATGAGAGAGAGGATTATGGACCACTTATTCTTGAACATGCCAAGGTGGTAGATAAAACCGCTATAAATAGATTAACAATTAATGAAGATTATGCCTTGTGTCTGTGGCAAGATCCAAAATGGCTTCTACGAGGAAATACGATGTTTATTTTTGGAAATAATTATTATTCAAACTTCAGCGAAAATACGGAAAAGATACTTGTTAATGATAATGGGGAGGAAAAACCTAATCTAGGATTACATTTCAACGAGAACGGAAAAGCCTCTTACCAAATATACATTCCCAAAACAGGAACTTATGAATTAAGTTATATCTTCAAACATAGTGATCCAGTCAATTTTACAGTTAAAAACTTATATGATGGAGAAGTTGTTTACAGTATGGAGGCAGATGGTACAGAAGATGGACAACCTCATGTTAAAGTAAGTGTTCCAAGAGAAATTGACATAGATCATGGGGTACTTAATATTGAGGTAGAGGGAAGTAATTTTGATTATAAGTGTATGATTCTTAGATATATTGGAAATAAAGAAGAAGAAAGAGCGAAATATCTTCAAACAGCTTATGATTCAATAAGCTCATATGTAGCAAATGCTATTGACTTAATGGATAGAAAAACTGCAAGTCAAGAAGAAATTGAGTATGCTATCAACTCAGCTAACTATGTCAAAGAAAATATGATATTAGTTAAAAAACAGAGTCTGTTAGATGCAGGTTACTCCCCAGATGAATCACTTATGCAGGATATAGATGTTAAAATACAAGATTTGGATAATAGAATAGAACAAGCGTATTCTCAGTTAGAGAGTTATGGAAACGATATCATATTAGTTATAGAAGGAGAAGACCCATATGAAAATTTAACTAGTATGAGAATTGACCAAGGAGGAGGAGTTGGAGTTTTCACAAGTGAGGATTTTGATAATGGAAGATTTACCGTTGCTAGATATAAAGTAACAATTCCTGAATCAGGTTATTACATACCAAATTATTTTATTGCCAATTTCAACGATTATTCACTTATTAACGTTGTAGATGAAAATGGTAGGACTTTTGATTCTTTATATGTTCCCAATACATGTGATATATGGACTTGGGAAGTTGAAAAGATGGAAGGAACAAGAGAGTATTTTGAAGCAGGAGACACTTATATTGGTGTTTGTTGTACTAGAAATAGCTTTATGTTAGACAAAATACAATTGGTGTATGATGAAAACCAAGAATAATATAAGTTAAAGACATATAGAGATGACAGGTTGGTACTGTCATCTCTATATTTTCTTTAGAGCTTATCATAATTTATATCAATCATTTCATATTAAAACTTTTCGTGATAAAATGAATACCATGAGTTAAGTACTATAAACAAAAGATTAAAGAGGTAATTGAAATGATACAAGGAATATATGAACAATTAATAAACAAAGAAATTGAGAACAAGATAGCTCATTTAGAAGAATTAAATCAGTATTCGCAGAAAAAGTCCATTGATGAAGCAGAGGCACACTTGATATTATCCAAATATATCGAAGAAGTAGTAAGAAAAGCATTGATATTCATTCGAGAAGATAATCGAAAGGATAGAAAAGATAAAAGAAACTTGGTATATCAAATAGAGTTGTGTAATCGTTTGATTCAACTATTATCTGATAATCTTGATTTGGAGACATTCAACAATTACAAAGTATCTGAAACATCAGAACTACTATTATCAATCTATTCAACATTAAACACTGCATCAACAGTAAATGATAAACTGTTGCCAGTTCGTCCAGCTACGTCTATTGCAACAAGTTCTCTTTTTACAGGGTCAGTAAAAGAGCCAGATCTAGTATCAGAATTAAAAAAAGAGATTCAATCTAGTGACCGTATTGATATGTTGATTTCATTTATTAAATGGAGTGGGTTAAGATTAATATTTGATGAGTTGAAGAAATTTACTAAGGATGGAAATAAAAAGGTACGAATTATTACCACCTGTTACATGGGAGCTACAGATGCAGGAGCTATTGAGAAGTTAGCCAAGTTACCTAATGTGGAGATAAAGATATCCTATGAAACCAAACGTACCAGATTGCACGCCAAGTCATACTTATTCTACCGAGATTCGGGATTCACAACTGCATATATTGGTTCGTCCAATATGTCAAAAGTTGCAATGACAAGTGGACTTGAATGGAATCTCAAGGTAAGTGAAAAGGATTCATTTGATGTTGTGAGGAAGTTTCAAGCAACTTTTGAAAGTTATTGGAACAGCTATGATTTTGAATCATTTATATCAGGTAGTGAAGCTCATAAGGAAAAACTGAAGTCAGCCATTTTAAAAGAACGTAGGGGGGATTATGATAATAATATGACCTCATCCATGACTTTTTTTGATATTAGACCCCATGCCTATCAGCAAGATATTCTTAATACTTTACAAGCTGAACGTGAAATTTTTGGCAAGTACAAGAATCTCGTTGTTGCAGCAACAGGTGTTGGAAAAACTGTTATTGCCGCATTCGATTTCAAGCAATACTATAAAAAAAATCCTAATGCTAAATTGTTGTTCATTGCTCATCGTGAAGAAATATTAAAACAAGCAATGGATACATTTCGAGGCATATTGAAAGAACCTGATTTTGGAGAGTTGTTAACTGGTAACAGTAAACCAGACTCTTTAGATCATTTATTTGTTACAATACAGTCATTCAATAGTCAAAAGTTAATTAGTAAGACCACATCAGATTTTTATAATTTTATTATAATAGATGAATTTCATCATAGTGCTTCCAATTCTTATGGAACCTTACTGAGCTACTATGAGCCAAATATTTTGTTAGGTTTAACTGCTACACCTGAACGTATGGATGGTAAGAATATTTTAGAAATCTTTGATGGTCACATAGCTTCAGAGATGCGACTTCCTGAAGCTATTGACCATAAATTGTTATCACCATTTCATTATTTTTGTGTATCAGATGACATTGATTTATCAGGACTAAAATGGACCAACGGAGGTTATCAGGTCAGTGACCTTACCAATCTCTATAAAATCAATCATGAAAAACGTATTCGTACCGTTTTAAATAGTATGGAGAGATATTTAACGGATTTTGATGATTTAAAAGCGCTTGGATTCTGTGTTAGTGTAGAACATGCAGAGTTCATGACAAAATCATTTAATGATTATGGGATAGAGGCTATTTCAGTTACAGGTAAAACCGATAAAAACCTTCGTAATCAAGCTAAAAACAAGTTGAAATCAGGTCAGATTAAAATAATATTTACAGTTGATGTTTATAATGAAGGTGTGGATATTCAAGAAGTAAATACTGTTTTGTTTCTACGACCTACACAAAGTTTAACTGTTTTCTTACAACAGCTTGGTCGTGGACTTAGACATGCTGAAAATAAAGAATGTTTGACCGTATTGGATTATGTTGGAAGAGCTCATGAAAAATATAACTATGAAGAAAGATTCAGAGCCTTGATTCATAAATCAAAACGTTCTGTTAGAGATTCAATAGGGGACGAGATTCTAAGTCTGCCACGAGGATGTCATATAAAAATGGAAAAGCTAGCTAAGGAGTATATTCTTAGTAATATTCGTAACGCTACTATTAATAAAAATGCTATTATTAGCCGAATCAGAACTTATCAGACAGAAACAAATTGCCCATTGACCCTAAGAAACTTTTTAAAATATCATGATATGAGTTTGATTGATTTTTATGGTAAGTCAGGCAATAGAAGTCTTTATTCATTGGAATGTATTGCGTTGAATAAAACTATGGATTCAAGTTATGATATGACCATGGTTAAGAGATTTAAAAACTTATTCTATATGGATAGTAAACGGTTGTTAAGTATAGGTATCAAGTATTTTTGTGGTGATATGGAAGAAATTATAGATACTAAGGTTAAAGCTATTTTTTACTATAGTTTTTATAATAAAACTCCAGATAATGAAGGGTTTAAATGTATGAATGATGGTTTAAACAAGATTCGTAAAAATAAGATGTTATGCGAAGAGATAATAGAGATTCTAACATATCAATACGTGCATATTAGTTTTGTAGATAACCATCAGCAAATGAATATTGATAGTCCTCTTGACGTGCATTGTACATATACTTCTAATCAAATACTAGCAGGTCTTGGGTATTATAATGAAGTCTTAATGCCTGCTTTTAGAGAAGGAGTATTGCATATTGAAAAAGGTAATACAGACATATTTTTGATTACACTTAATAAAAGTGATAAAGATTTCTCAGAAGTGACTATGTATGAAGATTATCCTATCAATAATAATCTTTTCCACTGGCAAACACAGAATAGAATATCTGAATCAACACCTACAGCACAACGTTATATCAACCATATAAAAAACAATCATGATATTTTATTATTTGTTCGTGAATATAAGAAATGTGATGGTATTGTAAGTCCATTTATTTTTATGGGAAAAGCAAAATATGTTTCTCATAGTGGGTCAAAACCTATGAGTTTCATATGGAAATTAGAAGATGATATGCCAGCTAGATTCTTGGAAGAAAATGTTAATCTAGCAAATTAGAATTGAATAATAATTAGAAACGAAGAACCGTTGAGTTGACAAATCCAAATTAAAGTGATATATTGTGTATACACAACAAGCACAATATTGAAGGGGGTTTGTAGTATGCTAGCGTTAAAAGTTGAGAAATTGAACAAAAAATATGAAAAATTTCACCTTGAAGATATCTCATTCAAGTTAGAAAAAGGCTATATCATGGGATTCATCGGCAGTAATGGGGCTGGAAAAACGACAACACTTAAATCAATCTTAAATATGGTTCATATAGATAGTGGTGAAATATCAATTTTGGGCAAGAACTTTATTGAAAATGAAATTATATTGAAGCAGGATATTGGTTATATCTTTGGCGGTGTAGATTTCTATATGAAAAGTAAAGTCAAGAATGTAACCAATGTTATCAAGAGATTTTATACTAATTGGAATGAGGACATATATACTTATTATCTTAAAAGATTTAAACTAGATCCAGACAAGAAGATATCTGAATTGTCAGAAGGGATGAAGGTAAAGTATTCATTGGCTATTGCCCTATCCCATAATGCCAAATTATTTATACTTGATGAACCGACTAGTGGACTAGATCCTGTAGCGAGGGATAATATACTTGACGTATTTCAAGAATTAGTCGAAGATGGTGAGAGAAGTATACTATTCTCTACTCATATTACATCTGACTTAGAAAAATGTGCAGACTATATTACTTATATTAATAACGGTAAAATTGTTGCCAGTAAGACGAAAGATGATTTCATTGATTCATATAGGATTGTAAATGGCTCTTTGGATCAGTTAGATAATATAAAAAGAGATTTGATTTCTTATAAAATAAATTCTTTTGGCTTTACGGGTTTAATTAAAACTGACAGATTTAGTGAAACTGATGGAGTACGTGTTAAAGCACCTAGTTTAGAAGATATTATGATATATTATGCGAAGAAGGAGGATGATGATGAATAATTTACTGTATAAAGACTTTAAATTGGGAATTAGTCCTTTTTTCTACTTTTTGCCAGTGTTAACAGGTGCGTTGATGCTTATCCCAGGATGGCTGTATTTCATTGTACTTATGTATTTTTGTTTTATAACCATACCTAATATATTTGCAACATATAAGACTCAAAATGATCTCATGCTATCAATTATGATGCCTGTGACTAAAAAGAATATAGTTAAATCTAGAATGCTATCAGTAATTACATTAGAGCTACTCCACATTATAATTGCAGTTTTCTATGCAATCATTAATAAAAATCTATATAATAGCGCAACATATATATTCCTTGAACCTAACATTGCATTCTTTGGGCTTGTATTCATCATGTTTGCATTGTTCAATATAATATTCTTTCCAATGTTCTATAAAACGGCTTATAAATACGGTGCCCCTGCGATTGTATCAAATGCTGCTATTATAATATTTGCATCAGTAGTAGAACTACTTGCTCTGTTTAATCCAAGTATAAATATGTATCTAAAAGGACCTGATGCAAATAGTATATATTTACAAATGGGTATTCTTGGTGGAGGGGTTATAATATTTATCATATCAGCAATAATAGCATATAAAATATCAGTTAAGAGATTTGGTAAGGTAGACATATGATAAATGTTGAGATATCTAATACATCTGAAAAACCTATCTACCAACAGTTGTTTGAACAAATTAGTTCACAGATCATTAAAGGCGATTTGAAAAGTAACTATGGCCTGCCACCAATAAGAACAGCTGCAAAAGAATTACGAATCAGCATAATTACAGTCAAAAAAGCATGGGAAGCACTTGAACGACAGGGATTTATTTATACTATTACTGGGCGTGGATGCTTTGTTGCAGAATTAACAGCTAAAGAAATAGAAGATAAAAGAGATGAGTTAACACATAAGCAAATGGCAAAAGATATTCGGTACTATAAGGAATTAGGTCTTTCGTTATCAGAGATAACTGAATTGGTTAAAAAACACTATTAATATAGAAGATAAAAGACTTCATTATATCTATCCGCTTAATATAGGCGGGTAGTTTTTTGTTTTTGTCTTATCTTTAATACTTGAAACATGAAATAGTGCATGAACAAAATTAACAAAATACTTTTTACTGGTTATATATGAGTACAGAAAATGTTATACTGGAAGAAATAAAAATTAATATGAAACAAGATGAAAAATAATTCAGTAGCACTAAACAACTAAAGGAAGGTAGAATTATGGCAGAGAAAGAGAGATATTTACCATATTTGGCTGGCACAGGAATGGCTTTAATATTTGGATTTTCTTTTTTATTCACGAAAGAAGCACTATCTGAAATTGATCCATTTCATTTACTGGCTTTTAGATTTGGTATAGCAGTAATTTTATTAACAATTATGAGGATAGCTAAAGTAATTAGAGTTGAATATAAAGGAAAAGCGATACATAAACTGATAGCAATTGGATTGACACAACCAGTAGCTTACTTCATATGTGAAATTTTTGGTATTAAGCTAACTAATTCCTCAGAAGCTGGAATGATGATAGCTCTAATACCTATTGTAGTAACAATATTAGCGGTGATATTCTTAAAAGAGTTTCCAAGTAGGATTCAAATAATCTTTGTGGGATTATCCGTTATAGGAGCGATTTTTATTATTGTTATGAAGAGTAGTGAAATTGGTTCTAATATTATGGGGATATTATTACTTTTATTAGCCGTATTATTTGGTTCTATATTTAATGTGTTATCACGAAAATTTTCAACGGACTTCAGACCAGTGGAAATGACTTATACAATGATGTGGATTGGTGCAATAACCTTCAATGGAATTGCTATAATACAACATCTAATGAAAGGTGAAATATCCAATTATTTTGTACCTTTAATGAATGTTAAAGTAGTTATAGCAGTACTGTATTTAGGAATACTATCGTCAGTTATAGCATTCTTTTTAATAAATTATACGTTAGCTAAAATTGAAGCATCTAGAGCTGCTGTTTTCGCAAACCTATCAAGCGTAACATCAATAATTGCTGGAGTGTTAATTAGAAATGAACCATTTTACTGGTATCAGATTGTTGGAGCTGTTATGATTTTATCTGGAGTTTGGGGGACTAATTATTTTGGAAGTAAAAGGAATAGAAAAAGATTATAGTATAACATAGAGGCATTAATAACTAAAATATATAAGGTTGAAAGGAGTTTTACTGAAGGAATGGATACGATTTGGAATTATATAAATGATAATCAAGCTTTGATAAAAATTTTATGGACCATAATAGCTTTTGTGCTTATTATGTTAATCATTCGATTAATTAATCGTATTATTTATTCAACTAATAATGAAAACAATAAATATTATAAAGCTAGAAAAAGAGTTTACTATTTTTTTAGTACAGTTTTTATTATAGTATGTGTATTTCTTTGGTCAGATGATACAGCTAATCTAACAACCTATTTGGGTCTTGTGTCAGCTGGTGTTGCCATAACATTAAAAGATCTATTTGTAAATATGGTAGCTTGGCTTTTCATAATTATTAAAAAACCTATTAAAGCAGGTGATAGGATTAGTATTAATGAACAAAAAGGAGATGTTATTGATATTAGAATGTTCCAATTCAGCCTAATGGAGATATCTTCTTATGAAAATGGTGAGCAAAGTACAGGAAGAATATTGATTATCCCAAATCACTTTATATTTATACATGGAATAGTAAACTATGATAAAGGATTTAAATATATTTGGAATGAAATTAACGTACTTATCACGTTTGAAAGTAATTGGGAAAAAGCTAAAACAATATTGACTGATATCGGCAATAAACATTCATTGCATTTATCAGAAAAAGCGGCTAGAATGGTAGAACAAGCCAAAAAACAATATATGATTCATTATAAGAATCTCACACCAATTGTGTATACAGATGTTAAAGAAAGTGGAGTACAATTAACAATAAGATATTTGTGTGTGCCACGTCTAAGAAGGAATACTATAAACGATATATGGGAAGATATTCTTCATGCTTTTGGTAACGAAATAGATATTGAATTAGCTTATCCAACAATGAGGATTAATTATAATAAATGATTCTAAAAATATCTAGGTACTGGTAAAAGCACTTTTAACATTGAAATACATTTAGTATAAAATAAAATGCAGGAGGAAAACAATATGCCAAACATTAAATATGAAATAAAAGAAACAGTAGGTATTTTATCTGAGAATAACAAAGGATGGGCAAAAGAATTAAATTTAATTAGCTGGAATGATAGAGAACCCAAGTATGATTTAAGAGATTGGGGTCCTGAACATGAAAAGATGGGTAAGGGAGTAACTCTTTCTAGAGATGAATTGAAAAAACTTAAAGAGTTACTTAATGAGTTGGATTTATAAAACTATAGTATATTAAAGCTATGGAATTTTAACAATTCTATAGCTTAGTTATTATTGTGTCGGGAATTATGTTATAATGAAATTAAAGTTGTATTAGTGTAGTATATTTAATCTAGATGCAGAAAATTATAAGATGGGGGCTCATATATATGAATGAAAATAAGTATGTAATTGCAATAAGTGGTATTTCTGGTTCTGGCAAAAGTACGTTAACAAAGAAGATTGCAAAATTATTAGATAACTCTACATTCATTATGTTTGATGATTATCAAGAAAAAACATCTTATCCAAACGAGATGTTTACTGGGAATGGAAAAGAATTAGACCTTAATAAATTGGAGAGCAATTGTTTCTTTAATGATTTAGATGAATTATTGGACGATAAAAATATTATTAATCCTAAAAGTAGAGAGATAAAAACGGCAGAATATATTATTATAGATTGGAATTTTGGAAGGTCTCACGACAGAGTAAGGAAACATGTTGACCAAGTATTCTTTGTTGATGTACCTTTTGATATTGCACTATCGAGAAAAATTTTACGAAATATAGAAGTAGATTTAAAGAACAATAAACCTCATGAGAAAATAGATATAATTAAAAGTAATCTCAATATGTATTTAGATGGTTTTAGATCTGCTAATATTAAGATCTATGAAAAAGTTAAAAGTGAGAGTGATATAATACTTGATGGAAATAAAACAATTAATGAATTAACCGATGAAATAATGGGGAAGTTAGAAAAATTAAAAGGGTGATTAATTATGTGTACAAGTTTTGCTTGTTACAATAAAACACCAATATATGGAATGAATTTTGATTATAATGATGTAAAACTAAAGTTTGATATTGTTAATGAAAATAGTATCAATATTTTTCAATTAATGTTTCAGATAGATGGTGAATATGTACCTACTGCTGGTTTTAATAGCAATGGTGTTTTTGGAGCCGCTCAAGTTATGGTTTCTGATATTAAAATATTTTCTAATAATAGTGATAATTTCATAGAGCCATTTGATGTTTATAAAAAAGCAATGGAAAAGGCAAGTAAGATTGAATATATTATTGAAGACGTAATTGGACAAAAGAAATTAAATTATTGTGGGCAGTTAAAAGGACATCAGTTGTATGCGGACAAGTATGGTCATGCAGTTATTATTGAGCCAAGCTTAGATGGAAATTCATTTTTGATATCAGATGAAAAAGATGTTGTAATGACTAATTTTTCAAATAGTGAATTGCTTAATAGAGATATCAATAGTATTAACGGATTTGGAATTGATAGATATATTACTGCTACAAATATAATTAATAGTGTAGAAGAGGAGTTTGATTACAACCTGGCATTTGAAGTATTGAAAAAAACTCAGTTATCTAAAGGGCAATTTACTACACAATGTTCAATGGTAATTAATCAAGAATCCATGGATATATTCATTTGCATAAGAAGAGATTTTAATAAAATCTGGAGATTATCACTTATGGATAAAACAATTGAAACTTATAGGGGATTCAAAAGGTATAAGAAAGTGTTAATTGACCAAAATGGTGTGACGGAAATAGATTTGGTATAATTCCTTTAAAAACAATTATGAGATGGAAAGGAAGTAAATAATGAAGAACTTGAAATTTCTAGTTATATCAGTAATCATAGTTTTAGTACTTGTAAGTTGTAATCAAAATAAGCCTCAATATTGTGTGCAAGTAAAAGAGAATGAATTAAATATAGTTGACTATAAAGATTCTGAAGGGGTCAAGGCTATATTCTTCTATGATAAAAATAAAATACTATATAAATTCATTGTTTACGGGTCAACTGATTATGGTGAATACGGTGAAGATATTATTGCATCAGCTATATCTGCATTGAGCATTAATACAGTAAATTCTATTTCAGAATATACAAGTGTAAAATTTGAGAATCAAAGTTCTGAATTATATGGTAAACCCTATTTAGATTGTTGTGTTAATACTTTTGAGAGTAATGAAGAAAAAGATCAATACATTTTATTAGTCAAATCTTTGCTTTTGGGATTAACTAGTATTGAAGAGGAATATGGGAGTGAGTATTTAGAGGTTATAGAAGTTTATTAAAGTATTCAAATAAATTACGGCGCAGAACAAGATTAAAGAGATTCTATCTCTTTTTTTAATGTAGTAAAGTAACTTATGTTAAAAATTATATGTATTCATAATAAATTAAATAAATGAATTCATGTAGAGTTAGTTATAATTTTAAGATATAGAATGACAAAGATATAGTTATTATAATTTGAAATAATTAAAAATATGTAAGATAAAAAATATATTATATTATTTTGAAAAATAAAGTATTTTATGGTTAAATGTAAGTTGAAGTAGTGAAATAAAAGTGATAAAATATATAGTTAGTGGTAGATTATGATTTTGTAAACATATATAATAGGAGGCTATACTATGATAAATTCTAAGAAAACATTATTTTATTTCTTTTTTATCTTATGCATAATACTTAACACAGCTTGTTCATCTTCTTACAATCAAAGCAACAAAACAATTAATCAAAATAGTACAGTAAAAGATGTTTCTCAGGTAAATGAGTCAAAGCAAGAAGAAACAGAAATTAAAGTAGAAGAGCAAGTGATATTAGAACAAGGTGATATCATCATAACTTTAAAATCTCTTCAATTAGATGGTATGTTTGGTACAGCACTAAAAGTGCTTGTAGAAAATAACTCACAAAATTCAATTACTGTTCAGATTCGTGATTCTTCTATTAATGGTGTAATGGTAGATACTTTGTTTTCATGTGAAGTAGGTTCAAATAAAAAAGCAAATGATGAAATTATATTTAGTCGAACAGATATTGAACAAGCAGGGATAGACATAATAAAAGATTTTGAATTCAGATTTCATGTATTTGATTCGCAGACTTGGGATGGAATCTTTGACTCTGAAATAGTTACAATAGAAACAAATGCTGATTCGTCATATCTACAAAAGTATAATGATAGTGGAACTGTAGTCCTAGAGGACAAAGGTTTCAAAATTGTTATGAAAAGAGTAGATAGTACAAAAAGTTTTTGGGGTGCAGATGTTCACGTATATATAGAAAATAATAGCGATACAGATGCTACCATCCAAGCTAGAGATGTATCAATTAATGGATTTATGGTTAATCCTATTTTTTCAAGTAAAGTGTTGGCTGGAAAAAAATCTTATGATACCATTACTTTTCTTGAAAGTGAATTACTGGAAAATGATATAGATAGCATAGATGAAATGGAATTAAGTTTTCATATCTTTAATACTAATGGATGGGATGGTATTTTTGATTCGCCTAAAATTTCTGTTACATTTTAATTTCTGTTGATAGTAATAAAACAGCAAATTTTAGGAAGTTAATTGTCGTAGATGGACAATTTAAACTAAGTGATGTTATAAAGATTTTCAAGGGAGAAATAAGAAGATAATTACAAATAATAAAGATTCATAAAGAAGACCATATTAAATAAAAGGTGAAGTCTATACTGAACAAAATTTAAGTGTAAATGATGTGTTGAATTATTCAAAGCATGTTGTTGAAAAATATTCTGATATGAAGAACGAAGTTACATATAAAATAAGGTATTTAAAATGTTAAAAGATTTATTTAGATTAAAATAGTACTTTAATTATTGGCAGACATGAATTATAATAAAATTGTCAGCCAACAAATAAAGGGAGGTGGTTATTATATCTAAAAAAGTTGGTAGACCTTTTTCTGAAAATCCTAAAGATATACGTCTTACTATAAGATTAGATAAAGAACATTATGAAATCTTAGAGGAATATTCAAATGCTAATAAAATTAGTAAAAATGAAGCTGTAAGGAATAGCATTAGGAAGTTAAAGAAAAAGGATTGAAAAAAAGAGGTATGATTGTAATATAATCCACAGTATTTTTTACCTTGACATTTTGGGCTACATATTATATAGTTATTATGGGCTACAAAATAATAGGAGGTGAATACGTGCCTAAAAAAGTGGGCAGACCAACTGATAATCCTAAAGGCAAATCAATACATGTTCGGCTAGATAAAAAAAGTGAAGAAATACTTGAGAAGTATTGTAATGAATATCAAGTGAATAGAGCCGAAAGTATTAGACGAGGAATAGGTAAGTTGGAAAGCGACTTAAAAAACAAATAAAAAGAAGCGGTGAACGCCCGGTAAGCTATACACCACTTCTTACATCCCACTATCAAGAATAGAGGTAAATCTATTATACCCTGTTTACGATAGTAATTCAAGAATGGAGGTATGATTTTATGGTAGATATCACTGAAAAATTTAATTATTTTGCAGTAAAAATGTTAGATGCAACTTATAGAGATTTTATTAATACAGACGTGGAATACCAAGAATTAGATTGCTACCTAGATAATAACAAGCATAGATTTGAAACAATAATTAATTCCTTAATGAGGAAGATAGGAAGTTTGTAAAAGAATACATAACTAAACAATCCGATAAATTAACATGTGCTAATCAATGTTTATACATAGCGAGTTACAAAGATTGCATAGGACTATTAAAACTCCTAGGTGTAATATAAAAAATAATAGTCTAACTATACATTAATTAAGCGAATAAAAAACATGTCACTTATAAATTTAAAGCTGACATGTTTTTTTCTAACTTACTTGCACTATAACCTAAACATAAAACCTAAAATAATATTGACTTACCCCACACAATATCATATCATAATAAAAAGCTATAAATTACACTTCAACAAGGCAGGTGAACTAAAATGGATAAACAAAAGCTATTATCTATGGATCCATACATATTATTAAGTATAATTAATATGAAATTAAGAGATGAATTCAGTTCTTTAGAGGATTTATGCAGTAACTATGGAATGAAGGCTGAAGAACTTGAAAATAAATTAAATAGTATAGAATATAGATACAACCAGCAAACCAACCAATTCACAGGAATCTAGAGTACAAGGGGATTGAAAAAACATTTAAAATAGTTTAATTCAATCAAATCTCTAGTTGAAAAAATAAGAATTTAGGTTTATAATAATTACTGACTAAATTTACCAAAGAGAAAAAATATAGCTAACTTATTCAGCTTATATTTTTTTTGGGAATTAAGTTAGATATATCTAACATTTTATTAAAATAAATTATAATAGGAGGATGAACAACAGTATGGCAAAAAATAAAAAAACATTTATTTTAAAAAGGTTTACACCTTATATGGGCAAGAAAAAAGCTCTATTGCCCTTATCATTAGTATTGTCTGGAGTATCAGCAGGACTTAACATTTTACCTTTTGTTCTTGTATGGTATATAGTACGTGATATACTATCATCGCCACAATCCATTGATATGTCAAATGTAGGCTTTTATGCGTGGATTGCTTTTGCAAGTGCAATAGGAGGAATAGTAGTATATTTTTGCGCACTATTAAGCTCGCATCTTGCTGCATTTCGTGTAGAGGTAGGAATGCAAAAAGTTGGTATGGAAAAGATAATATCTATGCCTCTTGGTTTTTTTGATAATAATTCAAGTGGAAAAATACGAAAGATTGTCAATGATGGAGCAGGAACAACACATTCATTTTTAGCACATCAGCTACCGGATATGGCAGGTAGTATCGTTTCACCAATTATACTTATAGCCTTGATTTTCATAGTGGACTGGAGAATGGGTATTGCTTCTCTAATTCCGATTATTCTAGGTTTTATAACAATGAAGTTCATGTCAACCACTGTAGGTAAAGAATTTCAAAGAAAATATTATGATTCATTGGAGGAAATGAGTTCGGAATCAGTGGAATATATTAGAGGTATTCCAGTTGTAAAAACCTTTGGTCAGAGTATATTTTCTTTCAAACGATTCTATAACAGTATAATTAAATATAAAGAGATGGTTCTTGCATACACTCTTCTTTGGAGAAGACCAATGTCTTTTTACATTGTAATCATGCAAGCAGCAGCATTCTTTTTAGTTCCCATGGCTATCTTTTTGATAGGAAGAGGAGAGAATCTTCCACTTGTACTAGCCGACTTTATTTTTTACATTCTTATATCTCCTATATTCACTATGCTATTGATGAAATCAATGCATTTTCAGCAAAATACGTTGATTGCCCAGCAAGCTATTGATAGACTAGATAATCTCTTAGAATATCCTAACATGAGCTATTCCAGTAATGAAAAAAATATAAAAGATCATAGTTTAGAGTTCAAGGACGTAGTATTTTCTTATGAAGGTAGCGATAAACGTGCTATAGATAAGATCAGCTTCAAATTGAATCAAGGTGAAACTATAGCGCTTGTAGGAGCTTCTGGAGGAGGAAAAACGACTATTGCTAGATTAGCAGCCCGTTTTTGGGATGCAGATGAAGGGGAAATATTAATAGGAGGAATTAATGTTAAAGATATTCCTAAAAAAGAACTTATGGACAATATTTCATTTGTTTTTCAGAGTACCAAGCTTTTTAAAGGTTCATTAAGAGAAAACATAATCTTTGGTAAAGAAAATGTAGGAGAAAAAGAAGTAAATAGAGCAATTGATTTCTCACAATCCAGAGATATCATAGATAATCTAGAAGATGGACTTGACACTGTAATAGGATCAAAAGGAACATATCTCTCAGGAGGAGAACAACAAAGAATTGCACTTGCAAGGGCAATTGTGAAGAATGCCCCTATTGTATTGTTAGATGAGGCTACCGCTTTTGCAGATCCTGAAAATGAACATCTAATACAAAAAGCCTTAAAAGAGGTCAGCCGTGATAAAACTACTTTAATGATTGCTCATCGTCTTACAAGTGTACAGAATGTAGATAGAATATTGGTTATAGAAGATGGTAGAATCATAGAATCAGGAAAACACGGTGAACTTATTAAGAAAAATGGTACATATAAGAAAATGTGGGATGAATACCAGACCTCTATAGCATGGAAGATTAAAACTGAAGAATATGTAAAAGGGGGAAGACAATATGCTTAAATATTTTCAGAATAAATATGCAATGTCTGAAAAAGGTGCAAAAGACCTTCTAAGATCAATAATTTGGACTGTAATAATGGAAATTAGTTTTATGGTTCCTGTAGTCCTTAGTTTCAAGTTTTTAGATGAATATATGAGTATCCTTTTGAACTCTTCAAATAGCCAGAAGAACAGTATTCTTTATTACGTTATTATGTCTGTAGCCTTTTTCATAGTAATGTTTGTTATTGCTTATTTTCAATATGATTCAGCTTACACCAAAATCTATGAAGAGAGTGCAAGAAGACGTATTAGTCTAGCTGAAACACTAAGGAAATTACCATTAGCTTTCTTTGGTAAAAAGGATATTGCTGACCTTAGTTCAACAATAATGGAAGATGCTACACAGGTAGAATTGCTTTTTTCACATTCAGTGCCTCAAATATATGCATCAATATTAACTGTTGTAATTATGGGAATTATGTTGTTTTTTTATAATTGGAGGCTGTCTATTGCAGTATTTTGGGTAGTTCCAGTTGCAGCTTTGGTATTTTATCTGTCCAAGAAGTTTCAAGATAAAATGCATTATAAGCTTTATAATATAAAAAGAGATATATCAGATAAAATTCAAGAAGGACTTGATTCAGCTCATGAAATAAAATCCTACAACAGAGAAGAAGCTTATTCTGATAATCTTAATTCAAAATTGGATAATTATGAAAAACATCTTATTAAAGGAGAACTTTTGATAGGTGCTTTTATCAACTTGTCTTATGTATTATTAAAGCTAGGACTTCCAAGTGTTATACTATATGGAGCTTATCTGTTATCAACAGGGTCTATAAATATTTTTACGTATCTTGTATTTCTTGTAGTTTCTGCACGTATTTATAACCCTATAATGGATGTAATGAATAATTTTGCATTGCTTATCTTTCTAAACGTTCGGATTAAACGTATGAAAGAGATGGATGAAATGCCAAGACAAGAAGGAAAAACTGAGTTTTATCCTAAGAACTATGATATAAAATTTAAAAATGTAGACTTTTCTTATCAAGACGGTGTGCAAACATTGAAGAATGTAAGCTTTATAGCTAAGCAGGGTGAGGTGACAGCGCTAGTAGGACCTTCAGGTGGAGGTAAAAGTACACTAGCAAAGCTGGCTGCAAGATTCTGGGATATAGATAGAGGTACTATTACCTTGGGTGGAGAAGATATATCACAAGTTGATCCAGAGACTCTTCTAGACAATTATTCTATAGTATTTCAGGATGTAACACTTTTTAATTCAAGTGTCATGGATAACATCCGTATTGGTAAGAAAGATGCTACTGATGCTGAAGTAATTGCTGCAGCTAAGCTTGCTAGGTGTCATGAGTTCATTAATAAGCTTCCAGAAGGATATGATACCTTGATAGGTGAAAATGGAGAGAGGTTATCAGGAGGAGAAAGACAGCGTATATCAATAGCTAGAGCAATGTTAAAAGACACTCCTATCATCTTGCTTGATGAGGCTACAGCATCCCTTGATACTGAGAATGAGAGTAAAATTCAAAATGCCTTAAGTGAACTTATAAAAAACAAAACAGTTCTAATTATTGCTCACCGTATGAGAACTGTTTCAGGAGCTGATAAAATCGTGGTTATCAAAGACGGTTCTATAGTGGAAACAGGTACACCTTCACAGTTAGAAGAGCAACAAGGAATATTTGCATCTATGGTAAAAACACAGTATCAAAGTAATTAATTATATAATACTTTATAGAGAATAATAGTATTAATAAAAAATCATAGCTTATCTTATAAAAACCTTGACTTAGAGTTAACTCTAGCAGTTATACTAACTCTTGTAATCATGAGGACATTTTTAAGTTGGCTATGGAAGGAGTTATATATTATGATCTATAAAGAATATGGAAATACTGGGAAAAAAGTGTCAGCAGTTGGTTTTGGAGGTATGAGATTTGACGAATCAAGGTCACTAGAAGAAAATGCAGAGTTGGTTCGTTATGCTAACAGTAAAGGAATCAACTATTTTGATACAGCACCAGGCTATTGCAATGATACCAGTGAATTAATATATGGTGAGGCTTTTAAAGATATGCCAGGGCAATTCTATGTTTCAACAAAAGGGATGCCTACAAAATTAGATACAGCAGAAAAAGCAATTGCGGCGGTAAAACGATCAATTGAACGATTAGGTGTTAAAAAAATAGATTTTTATCATATTTGGTGTATTAGAAAACTTGAACATTATGAGCTTGCAATGAAGCCAGGTGGACAATATGAAGGACTTCTTCAATGTCAAAAAGAAGGTCTCATTGATCACATTGTGTTATCTTCTCATCAAACAGGGAACGAAGTAAGTAAAATCTTGAATGATGGGAAGATAGATGGAATATTATTAGGAGTGAATATACTTAACTTCACTTATCGTTGGGAAGGTGTCCAGACTGCATATGATATGGGGTATGGTGTTGTAGCTATGAATCCATTGGCTGGTGGAGCCATACCCACTCATGAGAAGGAGCTTAGTTTCTTAGCAGAAGGAAATGGCTCAGCAACTGAAGCGGCATTGAGATTCGTAATATCATGTCCCCAGATTTCAGTTGCGTTAAATGGATTTACGAACAAAGAGCATATAGATATGGCATGCAGGATTGCTGATGAGGCAAAACCAATGTCAGATCAAGAATTAGAAAGAATCAGAAAAATGGTAAGTCAATCAATGAATGAAGCCTGTACTGGTTGTGGCTATTGTGATAAATGTCCAAAAGGTATACCTATACCAAGTTTTATGCAATTATATAATGAGAAGCATGTTTTCCATAAATCTGATGAACAGATGAAAAATATCTTGAATGACTCTTTTGAATGGGGTATTCTAGCTGGTAAAAGAGGTTTGGAAAGTGAATGTATAGAATGTGGACTATGTGAAAGAGAATGTACACAACATCTACCTATCATTGAACGATTAAAAGAAATAAGTATGTGGGCTGGTAATCAGGACAGTTAAGCTTTATAATATAATTGGTTTGTTGATATTTAATGCACATAAAATGCAATGCTTCCATAAAGAAAACTTGATATACTGTATCTCGAAGGAGGGGATTACGTGGATTTGCTTGATAGTATGAATAATGCAATGAACTATATTGAAGAACATCTTGCTGAAAATATCAGTTATGAACAGGTAGCCAGAAGAGCTTGTTGTTCTGAATATCATTTTCAACGTATGTTTCCATTTATTGCAGGAATTACTTTAGCTGCATATATCAGACGTAGGAGACTTACAATGGCAGCTTTTGAATTGCAAAATACTGATATAAAAGTTGTAGATGTAGCTATGAAATATGGTTATCAATCAACAGAAGCTTTTTCACGAGCTTTCAAGAATCTACATGGTGTCATGCCTATGTTAGCGCGCAAACAGGGTACAGCACTCAAAGCTTATCCACGGATGACCTTTCATATTTCTATTAAAGGAGATGTGGAGATGGATTATAGAATTGAAAGAAAAGAAGCATTTGAGATGTATGGAATATCAAAAGAAATAAATGCTGTTGATAATCGTCAATATATAGATATTCCAGCATTTTGGCATAAATGCATTGAAAATGGAAAACTTGATGATATGCATAAAGATTTTAATCTGGATCAAGATGAATGTCTTCATGCAGCATTATACAATTTCAGAGAAGGTATATTATCTTATATGATTTGCTATTATCCTCCGGAAAATGTTTCGTTACCTGCTGGTTATACCAAGCTTTCTGTTCCTGCTACAACATGGGCTATATTCTCAACTGCAGAATGTACACAGGAAGGCGGAACAGAAGCAATACAAAACATATGGAAACGTATCTTCCCAGAATGGTTTCCTAATTCTGGATATGAGCATGCAGATGGACCTGAATTTGAAATGTATTATAATAAAGGTGATGGAAAGTTTATTGAAGAAGTTTGGATACCAGTTGTAAAAAAATAGAATAAAAAAGTATATGATAACAAAAGTAGTGAAGAGAAGCAAGTAATATAAAAGGACAACAGTTTAAAACCCATCAATATATAGGGTATTTAAACTGTTGTCTTAAATAAGTTAATAAATAAATGTCTTTACTTATAATAAATTGGCAAGAACAAATCACTTGTTCTTATGATTAAATATGGATATGTAATATTCATAGTAACAATGTCATCTGCACCAGGGCATAATAACTCAGTTGAGATTACAATACGATCTTGGGATTCGTATAATTCATTTACTTGAATACTATATCCTCCTGTTCTTTGTTCGCCGTATCCGACAGCTATATATAAATAATGCCCATCTCTGAAGCTAAGTTTGAATGGGTTGAATTTTAAAATGTCTATATTTTGTTTTATTACATCTTGCACATTATCATCATCTACTACAGTAAATTCCATATCCATTACCTTATTAGCATCTTTTACTGATTCTTCAATATAATTAAAATCAATTTCTGTTGGAGTGTCAAGATAATAGTCTGATGAAGCAAATACAGTAGATGCCCCTAACATTAAAAAAACAGCTGTTAGTACAAATAATTTTTGTACATTAAAAACCTTACTCATAATCTAAATTCCTCCTCATAAAAATGGTTGTATTTCGAAATACCTTACTTATAATAACACTAAGATAAATATAGAACAATATATAATGTGAAAATAATATGAATATTTAGTTTTGGAGCAATATTAATTTATAATATTAATATTATTCAGAAAAAAATATTATTTCTGTTGTTCTATAGAAAATTAATCATATTCTATTTTTTTATAAGGTATATAGATTTAGATTAAAAGCATTATCAAATTATATTTTACTGGATATAAATCTTATGATATTTGTAATGAATGTTACGAAAATACATCCAACAAAAGCTATATTTAAAGTTCCGTAAAGAACATATATTATCTTTTTCTTAAGAGATAACTTTATTCTCATATTAGTTACTGTTGCTTTTCTAAAAAGCTTTCCAAACACTATATAACTAATAAAGGACAACGAGTTCTCTTTTAATTTTTTATCGTTTAATAATTCCGTTAGTATGTAATAACCATCGAATTTTAATAAAAATATTAGATTAAACATTACCAACATGAGATTAAACATAGATAGCCATAGGAAAAAATTATTTGCATTTCCTTCTGTGAAAGCAGTAAGAATAAACCCAATTCCAGCTACTTGTAAATTAAGTAAAATTCCAGCAGCTGAGATTAATATTCTCTTAATTTTACTTTCAATATAAGAGATACCTACAATACTTGAGTAGATACAAGGAACAATTAGTATTAAACGTATTCCAACTTCTGCTATATGAGCTCCATTGTTTTTTGCCACAATGATGTGTGCAAATTCATGAAAGAAAATACTTATCAAAAATGCGGGAATGAATATATACCAAGAGGGAGCTGTCAAGGAATTACTTAATGAAGAAGTACCTATTGAAACAAGTAATCCAATCAAAAATATAGGTAATGACAAATAGATAATAGAAAAATAAAGAATTCTGAAGATCATTTTATCTTTATCTAAACTATTATCAGGATGAAGAATACCTTTTTTCAATGAAAAAATCTTGAATATTTTTTTATCCATTATGGAAAATCGTTTTTTTTGATAGTCTTTAATATCTACAACTTTTTTTTCAATAATATCGGTAGGGGATTGATTGGTGTCCTCTGTCTTTAATAATCCTATTTTTGAAAACTCATTTATTAATTTTTCTATATCATACAATGAATAGTTATTACACTTTTTATGAATTTCTTCCATTGTTTTATTACCATCTAATATACTTAATACTTTATATTCATTACGACCTAGGGAATAGGTCTTTTTTGTAGATTTGTTAAAAATAAATATTCTGCCATCATCTTTTGGCATTAGTTCCAGATTCTGATTTATACATGGACTTTGCATATATACACCACCTATTCGTTCTTTATTTTGCTGTAAGAAAGTTATATTTATAGATTATATATAGTAAAAGCAGTATGTATTACTACAAATCAGAAGTGTTGTAATACAGGTATCGTTCTGATAAGCAATACATACTGTTTTATTTATGGATACTTTATTTTATATGTAACTAATAAGTCGTTAATTAGAAATTTCCAATAGGACTAATTGTTAACTTAAGCTAACGCTTGTCCACCAGGAGCATAAAAAGCTTCTGGAGCAGCAGCAGCAGCTCCGGCACCTTCTGGTCCTGCAGCAGCGGCAGCAATTGGAAGATCATCTGTATCTTCTGATCTAATATCAAAAGATGATGTTAAACTAGATAATTCATTATCCAAAAACAAACCATATTTTTCTTGTTCTTTCATAAATAATGCCTCCTTTCATTAGTTGTTATATTTATCTAACTGATTGTAACAATGACTAGCATATTAAAAACTACTAGATAATTACAATTCAGCTAAATAACGTGAATAAGAGTACAAAACAAATATGTTTCTATATTTATGCAAATAGTTCATAGATATCTTTTTGGTTTATAGGATTTTTTATTTGGGCCGAATGCAATTTATGAATAATTTCTTGACATTGTTTATAAGAATCCTTTACTTCTTGAAGCTTAGGAGAATCAGTTGATTTTGGTACAAATAATTTAACCATTACTTGTTTAGGCACACAGAATAGATTGTCTAGTTTTTTGCATGTATCTTCACTATAGAATACCCTAAGATATTCTAGTACTTTATTATGGTCATGTATCTGAGACATTGCAACAAAATAATTATACATACCTTTATAAAACTTGAATTGATCTTTAGGAATGGATGCTCGCTGTGCCATATTAACAATATATTTCATTTTTTCAGCAGCAATACTGAATTCTTCATTTATTACATGACACATTACTACAAAAAATCTGGTATCACAACCAAAGTTCTCACAAGGCCAATCTTCAGTGAATTTACAATAAGATTCCATAGTATTCTCTAATACACAATTCATAAAGAATTCCATAGTTGCAATAATATATTTTGTATTGGAGCGATTGATTTTAGTGGGATTCGCAACTAACGGTGAAATGAAGAATCTAGTATTATAAGCTCTGAAAATTACGTCTTTATCTTCCCACATTTCAGATAATCCAGGAATCACGATATAATATGATGGAAATCCTAGATTAGAAACATCTCTTATTAATACATCGTATCCATCGTTAATTATATCAGTTACCCAATAATTCAATATTTCCTGATTACTCATTGACGAAACATCTTTTAATGGGACAAATTCATAGGTTGGTTTGTTGCCGAATAGTTGATAAGGATACTGTCCCACACCTAGTTTATAACTATTATAAATGTTCATTGAATTACTAGAATCCAGGTTGCTAAAATCAATATGGCTTCTTTGTGCATATGTAAAAATATCATTTCCTTGAGTTGCTTCTGTAAAAGCTCTTTCCATGGCAACTCCAAAATCAGGATGACATCCTAGTTTTACACCATAATTTCCAGTGTTTTTCTCAACAATGACTAAAGCTGCTACGGGATACTTTCCGCCAAAAGAGCAGTCTTTTAAGGTTACATAGTAATCTTCTTGTTCTTTTAGCTTTGCATACATTTTATCAATATATGGGTATCTTTTTATATAGTCATCTGGAACATCTGGTAGAGTAGGTTTTTCTAAAAATAATTTTTTTTGAACAACCCTTTCAATAATTTCTGACAAGCCTTGTACAAGTGCTTCTGCAGGAGTGTTTCCAGCACACATTCCATTACTTCCATAAAAACGTCTGCATGTACCTCTTGGCAGATAGACTATTTTTTCATCACGCATACTATAGAAGGGTACAACAATATAACGATTTTCAAGATTATGCTTAAGCAAGTCCATCTTTTGTGTGCTTTTAAATGCTTTTGCTTTTTCTTTAATAGAAGTATCTTTTTTTGAACGATTTGAAAAATACAAATTCATGAGTGAATTGTCATAGCTAACGATTTCTTCAGCTGTCACAATTTTTTCATCTGGAGCTTCGTAGAAATCAGAACCACTTTCCTTTTTACTGATAATAATACCTAATAGATTATTTTGATACCTTTCAAATAACTCACCGTATGCACTTGCTAATGCATATTCACGAGTTATCCCTTTTCCATTAGTTCCAATGGTAGTTCCTTTGAATGTCAATCGTAATGAGTAGGTTTCCACAAAACTTTCCTCTGACCAAGTTTCCTCTGTTTCAATACCAAGTTCACTTAAGATGTTTTTTAGTTTAGTAACCGTCTCAGTCGGAGATACTTCTTTAAAATGTTTTTTGTGTTCTAAACTCATCTGTAATCCTCCATTCATTATTTTGATTATACAGAATGTAATACCTTTTTAATAAATATACCATATTTTGCAAACAAATGCAATAAATTATTTATAATTATATAATAATTAAGATAATTATACATTGAGTCAGAAAAAAACATTTATTCTGACTGGGTTCGACTTACAAAAAAATAATATTATCACAGTGCATATTATATGCTATAATTAATTACAATATTGATAAGAAAACATTAGAAAAGCGTAAAGGGGAACAATATGCATAACACGATTCTTGTTGCTGAAGACAACTGTGAAATATCAAAAGTAATAAAATTATATCTTGAAGTTGAAGGTTACGAGGTATTAATTGCAGATAACGGGCTTGACGGTCTTTCATTAGTAAAAGAAAATAAGATTGACCTTGCAATTCTTGATATCATGATGCCAAAAATGGACGGCTATGAGCTTACCCGTGAAATAAGGAAAATCAGTAATATACCTGTTTTAATCTTATCTGCCAAGAATGAGGATATTGATAAAATTCTAGGACTTAACATGGGTGCTGATGATTACATAACCAAGCCATTCAATCCCCTTGAAATAGTTGCAAGGGTAAATGCTGCGTTAAGAAGGCATTACAAATTAAGTGGCAACGAAAAGAACAGTGGTATATTGAATCTAGGAGAGTTAAACCTTGACACAAATAACTGTCGATTGGTTAAGCAGGAACAAGAAATTCAATTGACAGCTACAGAATTCAAAATTCTTGCCTTACTCATGAGGGTACCTGAACGAATCTTTTCAAAAGTACAGATAATAGAACATATAAAAGGTGAATACTTTGAAACCGATGATAATTCCGTTACGGTGCATATATCTCACTTGCGTGAAAAAATCGGTATGAATAAAAATGGTAATCAATATATAAAAACTGTGAAAGGTTTGGGATATAAAATTGAAGATAAGTAAAAAAAGACTCGGTTTCTTTGGAATAATAGTCCGCAATTTTATCATATTTACTGTGAGTGTTTTAGCAGTTCTTATTCTTGCAGGTATTATCGGAATTGCTGTAATATATTTCGATTTTGCTAATTATTATTCTGCCCATTTTGAGGATAGTAAAGAGTTTTTTATTGAGGGTAATTATGATTCTTTTCAGCGGGAAAGATTACTTGGAGAAGACGGTTTTTTTACTGTTTTTGATGATAAGAACAATGTAATCTACAGAAGTGAAGGCGCTGAATCTTTTAATTTAACTAAGAAGCAAGTGGATTTGATACCTGAAAGTGAAGCTGGACTTACAATATCAATAGATGAATATGTAGGTCAAGATGATAACAAATACATTAATGTTGCATATGAAACAGTAGATGAAGAAGATAATACTATCAAATCAAATATAATACTTGATAGTAATTTTAATATATTATTCTCAGATATCCCCAATATAGAAAAACGACTTTCAGAATCTGACTTCAACCTTTTAACAGGAAAATATAAAGATGATATTAATATCTCAAAGTTAAGTTATACTTCTAAAAATGGAAAAATATATAATGTGGTTTTTTGCCGTAACGTTGATTCCGATAACTTGAATACCTCTATGAAGGTTATTAATTATATTGGGATTGCGTATCTAGTATTTTTTGTTGTCGCAGTATTATTTTTTGTAATCAGTCTCAATAAAAAAGTAAAAGAACCTCTTCTGCTTTTAGGTAACGCAATAAAGCACATTGCAGAAGGTAAGACTGATAAGATTATAAAATACAAAGGACCTAGAGAATTTGAAGAGATCTGTAACAGCTTCAATGATATGGCTTTGAAATTACATGAAACAGAGAAGAAACGTATTGGGGTAGAACAGGAAAAACAAAAGATGCTGGCTGACATTTCTCACGACTTAAAAACACCTATAACTGTTATTCAAGGATATGCAAAAGCTGTAGCTGATAAAAAAGTAAACGACAATGAGCGTAGTGAATATCTCAATACCATATACAAAAAGTCCAATTCACTAGCAGAGCTTATTAATACATTCAGTGAATATAGTAAGCTTGAAAGACCAGATTTCAAAATTCAGACTGTAAAAACAAACATCAGTGAATTCGCAAGAAATTATCTCATAGATAAGTATGAGGAACTAGAATTCTTAGGTTTTGAGCTTGATATTCAGATACCAGATGAAGTTATTTATTGTATGCTGGACGAATTTCAGATGAAGCGTGTATTTGAAAATATTATCTCAAATACTGTAAAATATAACGAGAAGGGTACTATCATATCCTTTGTTCTAGAAAGACTAGATGATAAATGTATCATTCGTATCGGCGACAATGGTATTGGAATTACAGATGACCTGAAGAAAACTATATTTAATCCATTTTCAATGGGTGATTCCTCACGTAGCAAACTGAAAGGTTCTGGACTGGGAATGGCTATAGTCAAGAAAATTGTTACTGCTCATAGAGGAACAATTGAACTTATACAAGAAAAGTTGGAGGGGCTATCTGTAGTATATGAAATAACTTTCCCTCTGACAGAAGAGGAATAAGAATATGTTAATAAAAGTTAATGAAGTCACGTTATTTTATCAAAAATATGGTTCAGGAAATCCTTTGATTATGCTTCATGGGAATGGTGAAACACACGAGATTTTTAATAGGTCAATTTCACTTTTACAAGAATATTTTACTGTGTATGCTATTGACTTTCGAGATCATGGGAACAGCTCTAAGGTGTCTGAACTGCATTATGAAGACCATGCTAAGGATATCTATGAATTCATTAATCAGCTTAATATCAAAAATCCTGTATACTATGGTTTTAGTGATGGAGGAATTGTAGGACTTATGCTTGCGTCAGAATATCCAAACTTGTTTTCAAAGCTTATTGTCAGTGGTCCTAACATTAATCCCAAAGGACTGAGAATTTGTTCAAGACTCATGATGAAGTTAATGTATATCATTAATAAATCTCAAAAGGTTAAGATGATGTTACAAGAACCCAATATTTCTTTGTCTGACCTTTCAAAAATTAAGGTACCTACTTACATAACTGGAGGAAGTTTTGACGTTATTACTAAAAAACATCTTTATTTAATTCATGAAAACGTAAAAAATAGTATTTTAAAAATCTTTAAGTATCATACTCATACCAATTATATTGTAGATAGTGAGATTATTGGAAAATACATCATAGAAGTATGTAAATAAGATATTTTGATCAAGATTGCCTAAGAAGCAATCTTTTTTTATTGCTTTTATTAACGTAACATTAAGAAATCTTAATGTAACATTTAAGAAATTTTAATGTTTATTTTGAGATAATTTAATTTTAAGATGATAAACTATGTTCATAGCTTGGAGGTGAGGTTGTGAAAGCATTAGCAATAATTAAAGATATTGATGTAAATAATACAGAACGATTCAATGTATCTTTAATGCCAAAAGAGAGGCAAGAACGTGTAGAACTTTTTACTGATAAGAAAAAAATAAAACGATTTTTAGCTACGGAACAAGCAGCTTCCCAATTCACCGCCATAAGCTTTGGTATTCCAGTTTCAAATTTTAATGGAGGTATCGGTGAAAAACCTTACTTGAAGGATTATCCAGATATCTCAGTAAGTCGTTCATATGCTGGGGAGTATATTGTGATAGCCGCTGAGCGTTCATACAATATTGGTATTGATTGCGAGGCGGTACAAGAATTTAATAATAATATTGTAAAATATTTTTTTACTCATAGAGAAAGTGAATATATTGAATCATCAAAAGATAGAAATACAGCATTTACCTTACTGTGGACTAGAAAAGAAAGTTTTATTAAATGTATTGGAAGAGGAATAGATTATCCTATTAATACAATTGATGTGACACCAAGAGAAAATATAGATAATATTCACAGTGATAGACCAATATTTTCTGAGAATGACAAAGTAAATGATTATTATATTAACAGTTATATTTTTGAAAAACTTGTTATATCAGTTTGCAGTGATAATAATGATGCTTTTCCCATATTAGACCATATTTATAAAGGAGCAGTCAGATGAATAAAACCATACTTGATTTTTTTGATAAAACAGTAAGCTTATATCCAGAAAATGTAGCTGTTGGAGACAGTAAGTCTGAGATAACCTATAAACTGCTACAAGAAAAGGCTAGAGTAATAGGTTCTACAATTGCAGAAAAGGATTTGATGAAAAAACCTGTTGCAATTCTTATGAATCGCAATATTAATGTTACTGCTGCTATGTTAGGGGTTCTGTACAGCGGAAATTTTTATGTAGTTCTTGACTGTGATTCACCATTTGATAGACTAGCAAAGATAATGGATACCCTTACACCAGCAGCAGTCATATATGAATCAGAATTCCATGACATAGTAAATAATTTTCAAGTTGAATGTCATAAGATGGAATTTGGGGAAATCATGAAAAAACAAGTGAAGGATGAGTTACTTGATAAAGTCCGTTCTCAGATTCTTTCTACTGATCCTGCATATTCAATATTTACTTCAGGGTCAACAGGAAGTCCAAAAGGTGCGTTGCTTACTCATCAGAACGTTATAAGTTACATTGATTGGTTTATTACTTGTTTTAAGATAGATGAGAAAATAGTATTTGGTTCTCAGACACCACTTTATTTCAGTATGTCAGTTACTGATATGTTTGCTTCATTTTTTACTGGTAGTGCATATCAGATGATACCTAAGGAGTTTTTTACATTCCCTATCAAGCTTATTGAATTTATGAATAAGCGAAGGATAAATACAATTTATTGGGTACCATCAGCGCTAGGAATTGCAGCCAAATTAGATTTATTCAAATATTGTAAACCTGAATATCTTGAAAAAGTTCTGTTTGCTGGAGAGGTCATGCCATTGAAATATCTTAATTATTGGAAAAAGCATTTCCCCCACTTAATGTATGCTAATCTTTTTGGACCTACTGAAACTACAGATATTTGTGCATATTACATTGTTGACCGAGATTTTTTAGATACACAGACTTTACCTATAGGTATAGCTTGTAGTAACTGCCATTTGTTTGTTGTGGATGAGAATGGCAATGAAGTACCAAGAGGAGCAGAGGGAGAGTTATTTGCTGCTGGACCTTTTATAGCTAAGGGATATTACAAAAATAAAGAAAAGACTGCTGAGGTTTTCGTGCAGAATCCATTACAGAATGATTATCCTGAGATAGTTTATAAAACTGGTGACTTGGTTAGACAAAATGAAAATGGTGAGTTCGAGTATATAGGTAGAAAAGATTTTCAGATAAAACATATGGGCTATCGTATTGAAACTGGAGAGATAGAAGCTGCTTTTGGAGCTGTAGAAGGAATAGAGCTTGCAATTTGTATCTATGATAGTGAAGATGATAAGTTAATATTGGCTTATGAAGGTAAAGAAGAGATTATAAATACTCTTAGATCAACTGCTGAAAAATCATTGCCAGAATACATGCGTCCACATGATTACAAAGCTTTTGACATTTTTCCTAAGAATGCCAATGGTAAGATAGATAGAAAAAAATTAAAAAATAATATATTAAATTAAAAGGAGTAGATTAGAATGGAAAAAATAAACGAGATTCTTTCAACAATAATACCAGGAGTAGATTACAAAAATGCAACTAACCTAGTAGATGGCAAAATACTAACATCCCTTAATATAGCAGGACTTGTAGCTAAGCTTAACTATGAGTTTGATATTGAAATTACACCAATCCATCTTGTACCTGAGAATTTCAATTCTGTAGAGAGTATATATAAGCTAGTAGTATCACTTGATGGAGAATAATTGATATGCCATATCTTATTTTGATACTATTATTAATTTTCACTTTTGTAACCACTATTATTTATGCTGTTTGTCCATACAAACAGCGCTACATTATATTACTAGCCTCAAGTCTTATATTCTATGGGATATTTTGTGGATTTGGAATAATATTTTTGATAACAACTATTTTGATATCGTATTCTGCAGCAATAATAATGGATAGGATTCCCCTAAAATACAGCTTAGAAGGACTTCCAAAAAAAGAAAGAAAACAACTTAGGGCAATAATAAAAAAGAAAAAGCGATTTGTTTTAGCAATATATGTAATTATTAATATAGGTATTTTATTAACACTGAAGTATTTTAATTTCTTTGCATCATCCAGTATAGGGCTACTTGGATGGTTAGGTATTAATGTTTCGGCTCCAGTAATTAAGATTGCTCTGCCTCTTGGAATATCATATTATACTTTGCAGTCAATCAGCTATGTAGTAGATGTTTTAAGGGGGAAGTATAAAGCTGAAAAGAATATCTTTAAGATAGCTCTATTCATAAGTTTCTTCCCACAGATGCATGAAGGACCTTTTGGAAGATATGATGCACTTATGCCTCAGATGACAAGTGGAGAGCAGATTAAGATTAATAACTTATATAACGGTATAGCTCAAATGTTTTGGGGTATGTTCAAGATATTTATGGTTGCAAACAGGGCTGCTATCATATCAGATGCTGTCTTCAAGAATCACGAATCTTATGGAGGATTCACAGTTATCATAGGTGTTATTGCATATACAATTCAATTGTATGCTGAATTCTCTGGATATATAGATGTAGCAGCAGGAGTTTCTAAGATATTTGGTATTGGACTCGCTAAGAATTTTGATATGCCATTCTTGGCATTGAATGTAGGGGATTTCTGGAGAAGATGGCATATTTCTCTAGGAGGTTGGTTCCGTGATTACATATTCTATCCTATATCAACTTCCAGAGCATTAATGAAAATAGTAAAAAATCTACCAGCTTTTTTAGCGAATCTATTGACAATAACCATTCCTTTGTTTTTTGTTTGGTTTTTAACAGGACTTTGGCATGGTGCAAGTTCAAAATATATTGTTTATGGACTTTACTATTTTGTACTAATGATTATATTTAATTTGATTTCTCCTTTGGTAAATAGAGTATTAAGTAAGAATAATATAACTTCTGAAAATAGGCTTATCAAAGGATTAAGATTAACAAAAACTCTTATACTTGTTGGTATTGGAATGCTTATGTTCAGAGCAGAGAATTTATTGGTTTTTCGTCAGATGTTAGGGTCTGTTTTTTCAAGAGGTTCAGAGTTTCAACTCTTTAGTGCCATTGAACCTAATGACTTCATAATATTCATACTTTCATTCATAGTAATATTACTGTCGGTGATTATGAAGTTAAAAGATATTGATATAGAAAGCAGATTTGAAGCGCTTTCATCATATAAGAAATACTGGATTTGTTTTTGTGTGTTTTGTATTGTAGTTATTTTTGGTGCGTATGGGCTAGGCTATATTCCACCTGATCCTATTTATGGAGGTTTCTAATGAAAAGATTAAAAATCATTCTAACCGTTTCTAGTTGTTTTTTAATTACAGCTATTATATATATGTATATATGCCTCATTGTTTCTCCAAAATCAATTCATGATTCTGGTGGTACAAAATATTATAGAGGTATGGGTTTTCTTGCTGAGCCTGAGAATTCAATTGATGTAATGGTATATGGAAATTCCGATGTCTATGCTGGATTCGTACCAGCAAAACTATATGATGAATTTGGTTATACATCTTATGCTTCTGGTACTGTATTACAGACAATTGGTGATATCAATAATTTGCTAAAGAAGACACTTAGGACTCAAGCTCCAAAAGTAGCTATTCTTGAAGTTGACTGCCTTTATGAAAAGAGGAATAAAGCTTTAGATGATTCTAATTTTTTACTTGCTCCTTTTGTGTTTCATGTTAGATGGAAAGAGTTAAAATTCAGAGATTTTTATACAATACCTAATAGGTCTAAGAAATATGATATAACTAAAGGATTTGTTCATTCTGATGAGATTAACAAATATGATGCTGGAGATTATATGGGAAACAAGAATCAAAAACCTCATCCAATACCTAGACGAAACCTAAAACATCTTAAGAACTTTATTAAGATATGTAGAACGAATAATATAAAAATCCTTTTTCTAGAGCTTCCTAGCGCATCTTCATGGAATTATGCAAAACATAATTATATGAACTATTTGTCAAAGGATTTAAACATTCCTTTTATAGACCTTAATGTTAAGGACAGTAATTTTAATATAGATTTTGCCAAGGATTTTAGAGATAAGGGTGACCATATGAACGTTTTTGGTGCTGAAAAGGCTACAACTTATGTTGGAAGATACTTAAAAGAGAAATATAGCTCAATACTATCAGATAGACGTAATGTAAAAGAGTATGCTCATTGGCAGGAGGTTGTAGATCATTTCAAGAAAGTATTATAATAGTTGGATTATGGAATTGAAAATATATAATTAATGAAAATCTAAATAAGATTATAAGAAAAGGTATTATATTAATTAGTTTTAATGTAATACCGTTTTTTATTAACTCCATATTAAGAAATCTTAATATAGGATTTGAGTTATATTAAACACCTGTTGTTATAATGAATACAACAAAAGAGATATAAAAATTATATAAAAAGGAGATTATGAAATGAAATCAATATTATCAAATCCATATTTTAAAAAGGTTTCAAAACAAGATGATGTGAATAGTGGTAAGCCTGCTACATATGGGAGTATAGGAACAAAAATTCTATTTTTTCTATTACTTACTTGTGTAGGCGTATGTTTATCAATATTTTTATCTATACCTGATAACTATATGAATTATGTTAATAAATATGAATGGTCACTTGCTTTTGGCCTTGTTATGACAGTCATTCTGATTTTTGTTCGTGTCCTTAATTTGTTAACGAAAATAATGAGTACAGTGGATAATTAGAATGTTATCTATAGTTATTACATTAATAACTCTTTGTAGTGTAGGTATAGTCCTGTGTTTTATGGGGAAAAAATCCATCTATCCGTTGGTGTGTATTGGATGTTTTATTGGCGGAATATACTTATGTTATTCATTATTTAAAATGGTAATAGCAGCATTAATAGGGGGATTAATGGTAGGAATAGGATCTATTGTGCTTATGAAATTAATTTATAAGGTTTTACTTTCATCAATGGGTAGAGGATTACAATATATAATTGTTTTTTTTATAGTAGGTACATCACTTGTCGGAGCATCATTGTTAGGAACAATAGTTATATTTTTATATCAAAATATTAATGATTTATCCAATTATATATATGTTGATGGATTTATATCCACAGCTTCCCATCTTACTAAATATTTAATTTGTACATATAGTATAGATAATTATGTTGCACATGTTATTGTAAAATTTGTATTATTTATTATTGGAATCATGACTCAATTGAGAAATGAAAAAACCCACGATTAAAGTATCGTGGGATTCTTCTTATTATTCTCCTAAACGTGCATCTTCCTCATTCAATAGTTTTCTTATTTCTTCACCTTTTATATCTCTGAATTTAATATTTTCTTTTATGGATTTATCTGCTGCCAATGCTGCTGCATGACCATAACCGAAACATTGAGAAATAACACGACAGCTTGCTAAGGCATGATGCTCAGCACTAAGGTTTCTACCTGCAACAATGAGGTTTTCACCAACTGCTGGAACTAAAGCACCGTAAGGAACTTCATAATAATCATTAATCAGCCAGAATAGATATGGCTTTTCTCCATTATGTAATTCAATAGGCCATGGACAAGCTACTATACCGTCACTTCTTTTTCTAGCATTTTTAACATCTTCATTCAATAATTTGTCAATTCCAACAATACTTCTAGTTTGTCTTACTCCAACTTCACAAGATAGATCGTTGACAAAGGACGCTTCACAGCCTGGTATGTATTCTTTGAAGAATTTTGCATATTCGTTAACTTGCTTACGGGCAACTTGTTCAGCTTCTGTATGGTCATCTGGGTCACATACATTAAGAAGATGTCCATCTCTGCCAGTAAGTAATGTTACATTCATAAACAATTCATTAGGTCTTGTTGTATGATATACCCAAACCTTGAGTCTAGGAAGCTCAGCTCCTTCTTCAATAGCTTGTTTCATAGCTTCTGTCACTTTATCAGGTGATATTCTGTCTTCACCCCAATAATCAAAGAATTTTTTTACATCAACTCCACCAAGACGGAAAATCATAGTTGGATTTTGGATTACACCATTATCACCCATAGTATATTCATATCCTGCACGATAGATAATATCAGCATCTCCAGTTGCATCAATCATAACTTTTGATCTTATCTGAGCTAGGCCGCTTTTTGTATCAATTACAACACCTTTGAATTCATCAAAATCTTTGATTACACCAACTATTGTTGAATGATATAATATTTTTCCACCAGCTTCTAGAATCATGTCTTCAGCAACTTCCTTGAAGATTTGTGGATTATGGGGTACTAAAAATGTTTTACCATATGGTTGAGGTTCGGTAACACCATTTTTTTCTTTTAATGCTTCATAGAATTTATTAGTCCATCCAAACACTGCTTGTCTTGGTTCTTCTTCTAATGGATTATCACAACCATAGAACATTCCACAGAATGTACCTGAATATCCAGCTACAGATGCTCCACCTAGAAAACCAAGTCTTTCTACAAGTAATGTTTTGTTGTTATGTCTTGCTGCTGTTTCGGCTGCTGCTATTCCAGCTGGACCACCACCTGCAACTAAAACATCTACTTCATCATAAACTGGTAAATCACAATTTGAGTCAAATACAATTAAACTTTTATATTTCTTCATAATAATTCCTCATCAATTTTTATTTTTATTATCAATAATAGCTTTTAAATCTTTAGTTTCTAATACTGCTGCAATAATAATTCCAATCAACAATGCCCAAAACGCTGAACCAATACCTAAAAATGATTTTTGGGATAATGCTATAAAGAAAGCAAAGAAAGCTGATACTTGGAATTTATTAGCTTTGAAAGCTGATTGTAGAGATGATAGGATAACTCCAACCATTGCTAAACCTGCTACCAAGTAGATTAACTTAAGTGGCATAGTACTTAAGAAAGGTACTAATAAACTAGCAAAGATACCAATGATAGAACACCATATACCACATACTACAGATGCAGCATAACGACCATCTTTATTATCTCCTGATTCATCTGATGCAACGATTGCAGTCATAGGACCTGCAATATTGGCATTATGTCCACCGAATAGAGAAGTAACAATACCACCAATACCTGACCATATAGTCATGCTCTTGACTGGTGGTTCGTAATCTTGGCTTTTTAATACACCGATAGCTTGAGCGTTTTCTGCACCAATTACAAGAAGTGCTAATGGAAGAGATACTGATACAAAGACTCCTCCTACATTTTCAAAAGAATATCCTATAAATTTTGGACCATAGAATTTAATACCTTCCAAAGATGAGGCATCATATAATCCAAAAGCAAATACACATATAATTACGACTGCAAAAGCAGCTAGAATTGGAGGTATAACCTTAACTACTGGTCTAAGTTTAGTGAATATCAACCATGCTGCAATGGCAAATAAAGCGATTAATAGATACTTACCATAATTGGGTTCACTCATATTGCTTGACCAATTAAAGATATAGTTGACCATATTCGTTACAAATTTGAATAAACAACCTGCAGTCATCCCCATTACAATAGGCATAGGCAAGAATTTCATTACCTTACTGATTAGTCCTGTTACACCTAATATAAGTACTAATATACCTGCTAACAAAAATCCTGTACATAACTGCTGTAAAGAATAACCTGCTCCGGCTCCTGATACGACAATTGCGGCACCTGATATAGACCAAGCTCCAGGTATAGGTTCTTTGTACTTCAATGATAAAATGATTCCTAAGATAGGTCCGAATACCCAACATGCAAAGATCCAAGAAGAGGTTTCCTGCATACTCCATCCACAAGCATTACCATTAGCAAATAAAATAAGTGCTGTACACCAGCCAAAAATACCTGCAATTACACCTGAGCTGATTGTCTTAGAATTTAGATGTTTTGGTAGATCTTTAATACCTTGAATAATGCTATTATTATTCATATTAATCCTCCTTAAAAAATTATGATAGGGCTTAACAACGCTAAATAGAAATACATTCCATTGTAAATTTTGTTAATAAAATGTATTTTAATATTAAGCGAAGTTTAGTAGATAAAATTTTAGACTATAATATATTAATAATATAGCTGTAATATATTAGTGATATATTATAATGATAATTTATCACTTAATGTCGAAAAAGTCAATATGAAATCTAATATTATAAGTGAGCCAGAAAAAGAAAAATATTTTTTGTATATATGATAAAAATATTAATTATGTTATAATTCAATAGAAGAGGAAGGAGAATCAGAATGGAAAAGTACAAGTTTAAACAGAAAAATGTTGATTTTCTTGTTGACGATGCAAGTAAGAAAATAGAAGAAATGATTGTTACAGCAGAGTTGAAGCCAGGAAGTATTGTTTCTGAAAAAGAAATAAGTGAATATCTAGAGATTGGGCGTACTCCTGTTCGTGAAGCATTGAAGCGATTAGAATCAACACATTTATTTAAGACCATTCCTCGTAAAGGAATTTTAATACGTATAGTTACTGTTGAAGAATTATTATTACAGATGGAACCTAGAAAAGTATTAGAAGAGTTAGTTGTCAAAAGAGCCGCAAAGTATGCATTTCCAGCAGAGAGAGAAAAATTAAGACAATTAGCTAGTGAATATAGAAAAGTTACCGAGGAATGGGCGCCAGCAATAGAAGCTCTAAGAATTGATGATGAATTTAATAGATTATTATGTAAAGCAAGCAAAAATCCATTTATAGGGCAAATGCTATTACCTCAACATGCTTTAGCCAGAAGACAATACTATCTCAACTATTTCATTGACAAGGAATTAACTGCAAGAGTTAATTATAGCCATGCAAAACTTATGGATGCAATTGCTGATGGAGATGCTAAAAAAGCATTATTGGAATTAGACGAGTTATTTAGGAACCTAAAGGAATTTAATAGTATAAGTCTTTCTACTTGGATACAATTAGACGATAATTAATAGTCTAAGAATTAATTATTCATTTATCTATAGACATGTCACTTAATTTTAAGCTGACATGTTTTTTATTTAATATAAATTAATATTTTGCAGTAATTATTTAAGCGAAAAAGTCATATTATTTGAATAATTTAATAGAGAATCAAAGAATAATAATATAAATTAAAACAACTAAAAATATTCTAAATTATATTGACATAAATTTTAAATACTGCTAATATAAATGAAGATAGATGCAGACTAAATACTAAAAATTACTTATTTTATGACCGAAATTATTCTATTATATAATACTAGAAATTGTAGATCCAATGAGTGTAAGTTATATAATTAAGATAAATTGATTAGTTTTAGCTGCAGATAATACTAATCCTTTTATAAATAAAACCCAAAAAGGAGAGTAGTAATAATGAAAAAAATATTAACTGTATTTTTAATGGCAATTATTATCTTAAATACTAGCGCAATTTCTTATGCAAAGGCTCCAATTAATCTTAATGAAATTTATGCAAATGTGGATTCAAATTTAAATCTTACAGTAGAGCAAGTTAAAGATTTATCAGAAGATGAATTAAATCAATATTTTAAAGAGGTATATAGTGTTAATCCAAGTGAATTTACATATGAAGATAAAGTGACTGCTGTTGAAGCTGCTGCACTGTTATCGGGAATCCAAAAATTCAATAGTATGAGCTTCTTTGATTCTAGTTATGAGAGAGTTTATACAACAAGATCAGCTATAAACAATTGTAATTATACTGGTTCAAAAGGTCTTGCTTGGGTTAGAGATACTACTTCAGATGGATCACCTCTTTCATTAGGTGAAATCTTATCAGGAGTATATACTTTAGAAGTTGACTTTTTACCATATACTGCAGCTGCTACTATATATGCTTTAGGTAGTGATTACAATTTCTTTGTTAGCGTAAGAAATGCAGCTGGAACTGCCGCAGCATCAGCATTAATATGTAGTAAATTAAAAATCGAAGCTACAATACCTGCAGCTGTTATAAGTTTTGCTGTAAGTATGGGATGGGATATCTTAAATGCATTGGATAGAGATGCAATGAAAGATGTACTATTAAGTATGGATGCTTCAGATTTAATGAAAGTAGATTTCATAACTGCAAATAAAATAGTTACAAAATGTTATTCAAAATATACTACTGAAGTTGAATGGATTGATTCTGAAAAATGCTTTAAGTACTTAGATATTGAAAATCCAACAGGTAAAAGTGGTAACTGGTATGGAGGACAACCAGGATATCTTTACTCATATTAATTTTAAGTAGATTGTTATAATAATAGCATCTTGATTGTAGGATATTTTCTTATTATCAAGATGCTATAAAGTATTTACAAATTAATTTAGTTGCTATATAAACCTTATTAAATATCATAATTAAAAAAGGAGAAAGACTACTATAATGAAAACTAGAAAACCTGTTTTTATAATAATAATTATTATTTTCGTAGGCTATGTTATATTTGAATTATTAATCCATAAGGATACTTTATTATTCTCATTAAGAAGAGATTCCATAAATGATGATTATCGTATCGAAAATTATATAACCGTAGACAATCAAAACACTCAAACTTTTAAAGATAGTAATAATATGACCATTAAAAATATCGGATTAATTCTTGATATTACAAATGAGTATTTTACAGAAATAAAACAATTAGATGATAGTGTAGATGTAGTTGAATTATATCAGGATGCTTTTACAAAATTAATGTCGCTGGAATTATCTGAAGATTATTCTAAACTAAAGGACCAAGCATTGAGTTTTATAGTTGAGCACAGTAAAAATTTTATAGTTAAGATTAGTGATAAAGATGAAATCAATGAATTCAATATTGATATGGATAAGAAATATCAGTCAATGTTGGATGAAATATTATATATATGCAACGAGAAAAACATCACTGTAACATATGATGAAGATAATAATACTCTTTATTATAAGGAATAAGTAGTAGAATATGTTCCTTATGCAATGTTATGGCATATGCTAAAATAATGTTGATTGAAGAGTAGGATTAGTAATGGTAAAATATGTAGTATATAAACAATTGTAGTTTATATACTACATTTTTTAATAGTAAGCATATTAAAATGGGGAGGTAAATATGAAATCAAAAAGCTCATATATATTGATTTCTATGGTAATCATCACAATGGCTATTCTATTATCCAGCTGTGGAAAAAGCAAGAAAGCATCTGATAAGATAGTAGTCAACGATAATATAATTCAAACAAAAGATTTCAGTGTGAATTCTGATTCAACAGATTTGAATACATCAGCAAATGGAACAGTATTTATAAAAGGAAGTGAAGGAACTCCAGAAGGAATACAGATTGTAGCTCATATAGACGTAGATTCAGATGACTGGGGTGGTGTAGTATTCTATATCCCCAAAAAATGGAATATAGAAAGTATAAATAGCAGTTATCCAGAAAATCAAGATACAGCAAAGCCTGCAGACTACATAGCTACATTTAGCACTGGTGATACTGAGAAATATGAATGGGATAAATTTGTAGAGGTAGGAAGAGACCGAAGTCATATACCAACTGGAGGGGGTACTGGAACAGTTGTAATTGATTTAATCCCTGATAAGGATGGGATACAACAATCAGAAAAATTTAATATTACTGTTGCAGTTGGCTCAGATGAAAAAGATGGAACTAAGATAATGGAAACTGATAGTACTACAATAGAAATACCTTAAAGATGCTAGTTTTTTAATATAGATTGGATATGTTGCATATAAAAACATATCCATTATTTTTTATTTTTTACTAAATGTTATTGACAATCATTATCAATAATGATAATATAGCACTGATATATATCAGTGCTATATTAATGGAGGGGTTATTATGAGAAGTAATACTAAGACACAAGATAAATTATTAGAAATAGGAAAGCAAGAGTTTTTGAAAAACGGTTTTAAAAGTGCTTCGTTAAGAAAAATAGTGAAGGAAGCAGGTTTTACACTAGGCGCTTTTTACGGATATTACAAAGATAAGGAAGCATTATTTGATGGTTTGGTTGGAGAGGTTGCAGAGGATTTGTTTTCTACATTCAGAGCTGCCCAAAACTCACATTTTAATTTGATTGATTGTGATAAAACGATTGATACTAGAGAGTTGACTATGGAGTACTTAAAATATTTTATGAATTATATATATGACAACTTTGATGAATTCAAATTATTGATATGCTGTGCTGATGGCACTAAATATGAAAATTTCATAGATGACCTTGTTATTATTGATGTTGAAAGGACTACAGAATACTATGAAACTCTAAGGAAGCTTGGAAAGGTAGAAGGTAATGTCAGTCAACAATTACATCATATGTTAACTAGTGCTTATTTTACTGCAGTATTTGAAACTGTTGCCCATGATATGCCAAAAGAAGAGGCTGTTTCATATATAGAACAATTGGCACTTTTCTTCAATAATGGATGGGACAGTCTAATAAAGTTTAAATAACGTCAGTGAAATATAAAAGAGAGGAAGATATATTTTGAAAGATAAAAAACAGAGTAGTATCAGCTGGGTTTTAGGTTTTGCAAAACAATGCAAAAATAAGATGATTGCCTCAGTGTTACTTGCAATAGCTGGTGTTGGATTTGGTATAATCCCATACTTGGCAGTTTCTAAGCTTATAACTAGAATATTTGAGAAAAACTATACATGGAGCAATATATTATATATAGCTTTGATTGCCTTGATAGGTTATTTTGGTAAAGTTGTTTTTTCAACCTTATCAACAATTCTATCTCATAGAAGTGCATTTATAATTCTAAAGAGTATAAGACAGGAGATAACAGAAAAACTTTCTAAAGTACCTATGGGGTATATTGAAGATACATCATCAGGAAAATTCAAAACAGTGATAGTGGATACAGTAGAGAAGATAGAATTACCTCTAGCTCACATGATTCCAGAATTGACTTCTAATCTGTTGATACCTATATGTTTGACAATATACTTTTTCATGTTGGACTGGAGATTAGCATTAATAGCTTTAGCCACAATTCCAATAGGACTCATATGTTACATGGGAATGATGATAGATTATGAAACCCGTTATGGAAGAGTTTTAAAAGCTGGAAAAAACATGGATGCTACAATAGTTGAATACATAAATGGTATCGAGGTAATCAAGATGTTCAATCAATCTGCTAGGTCCTATAAAAAATACATAGATTCTGTAGAAGAAAATAGTAAATCCAAGATTGAATGGTTTAAAAAAACTAATGGATTCTACATAATAGCTATAAGTATAATGCCAACATCCCTTGTGGGAGTTTTACCTCTTGGAACATATCTATATATGAATGGTAGTATAAGCATACCTGTACTAATAACATGTATCATTTTATCAATGAGCCTTATAAAACCACTTATTCAAGCATTGGAATATACAGACAGCTTGGCTATGGTTGATAGTACCGTAAAAGAAATAGCGGATATACTACAGGTTGAAGAAATGAAGAGACCTCAATATAGGAAAGATACTAAAAATAATACAATAACATTTGATAATGTATCTTTTGCATATGATGAAGTTCAGGTATTGAAGAATATCAGCTTTTCCACAATTCCATCGGGTATTACTGCTATAGTGGGACCATCAGGCAGTGGTAAATCCACTATCGCCAAACTTATAGCTAGTTTTTGGGAAGCGAACCAAGGAAGTATTAAATTAGGAGACGTAGATGTTAAAGAATTGCCATTAGCTCAGATTATGGATACTACTTCCTATGTTTCTCAGGATAATTTCTTATTTAACTTATCCATAAGAGAAAATATACGTCTAGGAAATAAAAAAGCTACAGATAAAGAAGTTGAGATTGCAGCTAAAAAAGCAAGTGCTCACGAGTTTATCATGACTTTACCTAAAGGATATGATACCAATGTAGGTGATGCAGGGGGGAAATTATCAGGTGGGGAAAGACAAAGGATTGCAATTGCTAGAGCTATTCTGAAAGATGCACCAATAGTGTTGTTAGATGAAGCAACAGCATTTACTGATCCAGAAAATGAAAATAGGATACAGAATTCAATAAATCAATTGATTAAAGATAAAACACTAATAGTAATAGCTCATAGACTATCTACGATTATTAATGCAGACCAGATAATTGTTATGAATAATGGACAAGTTGAAGGAATTGGAGATCATATTAGTCTACTAAAAAGCTGTAAATTGTATAAAGACTTATGGGAAGCCCATATCAGCTATAAAGATAGTATAGAGGAGGCATCATAGGATGATAAAGTTATTTAAACGTCTGCTTAATTTTTCGGGAAAACATCGTAAAGATATTATAGTATCATTGATAACAAGCTTCATTAAATCGAATTTCGAAATTATGTCTTTTATGGCAGTAATAATGCTCATAAATTGGTTACTCTTGTCCGTAGAAGGCAAAAAAGTAATTGACATGACTGACGTTTTTACCATCTTTGGAGTAATGGTAATCAGTATAGTAGGTAAGATTATATTTTCAAATATATCCAATCAAAAACGTGTTATTTCTAGTTTTAAGATGTGTCAGGACAAAAGGTTGGAAATTGGAGAACTCATGAAAAGAGTCAAGATGGGATATTTTAATGAAAATCTTCTAGGTGAGATAACAGCGACTACAACTACTACATTAGGTGATATAGAAACCATATCTGTTACTATATTCGATAAAGTGATAAATGGATTGGTACATGGTGCAGTTATTTCTATATGGATATTAATATACGATTGGCATATTGGATTAATAACTGTTGCTGGAATCATTATAGCCATGATTGTATATGTGCATATACAGAAAAAAAGTAAAATCTTATCACCAAGAAGACAAAAAGCTCAAGCTGGTCTAGTAACCTCAATACTGGAATATATTCAAGGAATGGGTGTGGTCAAAGCATATAACCTTGGGGGCAATTCTAGCAAAGGAGTAAAAGATGCAATAGAAGAAAGTTCACAAGCTAACATAAAACTGGAAAGTGTATTTTCTAGTTTAACAGCTTTATATCAACTGGCATTTAAAATTGCATCATCAATAATAATTGTTGTTGCTCCTTACCTATTAATTGATGGAGAGATAACAATAGTTAAATGCTTTATACTTCTTATTTCCAGTTTCATAATATATGAACAGATGGAAATAGTAGGAAGTGTTTCATCTTTAACTAGAGTTATAGAAGCATCACTAAATAGAATTGATAATCTAAGTAATACACCTATCATGGATGGAGACGGAAAAGATATCAAATTAGATAATTACCACATAGAAATAAAAGATGTGAGTTTTTATTATGAGGATATGGAAGTTATAAAAAACATGAATATAAAAATACCTGAGAATACTACAACAGCCATAGTTGGACCTTCAGGTAGTGGGAAAACAACTATTTGCAGATTGATAACACGTTTCTTTGATGTTGATAAGGGAGAGGTTACCGTAGGTGGACATAATGTAAAAGATTTTACATGTGAAAGTTTATTGAATAATTTTAGTACAGTATTTCAAAAAGTCTATTTATTTGAAGATACGATATTTAATAATATCCGTTTTGGTAAACCTGATGCTACCTTAAAAGAAGTACAAGAAGCAGCTAAAAAAGCCTGTTGTCATAGCTTTATAGAAGCCCTTCCTGATGGCTATGATACATATGTTGGAGAAGGAGGCAGTAGTTTATCTGGTGGAGAAAAGCAGAGAATATCTATTGCCAGAGCTATACTAAAAGATGCACCTATAATCATCTTAGATGAGGCAACTGCAAGTGTAGACCCAGAAAATGAAAAGAATCTCCAGATTGCAATCAGGGAATTGACTAAGAACAAAACAGTAATTATGATAGCACATCGTTTAAGTACAGTGAAGCATGCAGATCAAATACTTGTTATTAATAATGGTCAAGTAGAACAGGCTGGGAAGCATAATGAACTAATTTCACAAGAGGGTATATATAAGAGGTTTATCTCAGCAAGAGAAGAAGCTATTGGATGGCAGTTATAATGGAACATGAAAATAGGTAGTGTAAAGTAGCCTATGAAAAACAAAAACAAAAAATAATTAAGCCTTAAAAGAAAAAAAGGTAACAGAAATAGCTCTTGGTAACTTACGCCACCCTTGACAGCACCATTAAACAATGCTTAAAAATGGTGCCGACGGTGAAAAACTCAAGAGCAGATAGACCTATCCCGTCGTAATCATGGCATTGTAGCATTGTTTAATGATGCTATCAAGGGCATGTCCCTGCGGGATGGCTGTATCAGTGCCTCTGGTTCAAAATCTAAGAACAGATAGATTGTTGCTCTTGTAAATGAAGAATGGTTTTTTGACCAAGGTATATAAGGAGTTGCCATTTTCCAGGCATGTTATCAGCTTTGGAGAGCAAATTAACCCTATTCAAAGGCTTTTTATAGCAAGTAACTTTATGGGGACGTAGGAAATTGTAATAAGCTACCCATAAAGACAAGGCATAATTAGCACCATCATAATTATCGTAACCATTGGTTATACGATAAGAAGCTTTAAAAGTTCGGTTAAGGCGTTCTACAATCTGCTTGAATGGGCGAAACTTTTTAGAAACTTCGTCATCATTGGAAAGACCTATTACCTGAGTGATATCAAACTTAAGAGGATCTTTCTCACGGAGAGCGAATTGTTGAGAAGCTAAAGGATAAGCGCTATAGCCATCAGCAATAAAACGAAATTTATCAGGAAGCTTTTTAAGATTGCGAAAAGCCATACGCATAGCAAGGATACAAGGACCTACGCCACGATTATCAGATACCCTGTAACCAAGGATAGAACGAGAAACAGCATCCATAATGAACCAAACATAACCTTTGATACCACGGACTTTGATATAAGTTTCATCAGCTATCATAGTAGAGAAATGGTTGTAATTATAATTATCAACAAAAGGTTTAATAAGAGTAGCAGCGGAATGAGCATAGTTAGCAACCATAGTATGAGAGATATCAATACAATGAATGTCTTTTAAAGCCTGAGCAGTTTTTCTTAAAGATAGTCCAAGGTTTACATGATAAGACAAACAAAGTCCCATGATATAAGCACTTTTACTACGGAATTTAAAAGAAGAAGCATTTTTAGGAAGAGAATCCAAATCCATAGCAAAAAAATCTACAGAGAATTCACGGTAGATATAGCGTAGTTTATACTTATAGCGATCAGAATGTTTTACGTCATTAGGTAATTTACTCACATTGGATATATAATAAGAGCACTTATTATTAATGCACTTATGTACATTAAAATGTTTCCTATCTTTTTTTGCAACAAGAGAATGATTGCAATAAGGGCATTTAAGAACAAGAGGAGAAGAAACTTGTTCACCCGTAACAAAAGTTTTTTGGCAAACTTTACACTTAAATTGGCCTTTACCACCATTATTATCGTAAATATATTGCTGTGGAGCACCACATAAAGGGCAAATGGTATCGTTAGGAACATTACGGATTTTACCTTTTTGAGTCCTAACAGGTTTTAAAGGTTTACCATAACGAAGAAGATAGTATTCAGTCAAAAATTGCCAATCTTGTTTAACAAAGCGTTTAATAATAGGTAGTTTATCGGTCTTGAATTTCTGATACTTAGGTGAATGAGCATCATCAAAAGCCCATTGCTTAAGAGGAATAAATTTAGAGATGAAAAGAAGTAACCAAGAAATTTGTTGATTTTGGTATTGAATTATATTAAGTAAATAAGTTATAATTGAAGGCATAGCAATGACATCCTTTCAGGAATTTTTGGTGTGTTGGAACTTCAATTATAACTGAAAATAGGGGGTCATTGTTATTTTATTGCAAAAAACTGTGAAACCCTTGATAAATAAAGAATTTAAACAAATAGTGTAGTGTTAAACTTTACACTACCTGAAAATAAGAGGAGGACAAAAGATGAAAAAGACAAATAAGTTTTCAGTAAAAGATATAATAACAATGGTTATCCTAAGTGTTTTGATAGTAATAATACAGGTAGTTATTAATGCTGTTTCTATGGTAAATGAATTCTTCAGTCTAGTATTATCGTCAGGGATAGTATGCTTTTTATCAGCACCAATCTATGTTGTGATGATTAAGAAAGTAAAAAAACCACTGGTAACATTTGTATATAGTATAATTCTTGCACTAGTTTATCTAATGATGGGATATTGGTTCATAAGTATATATTTGATTATAGTGGGAATCATATGTGAATTGATTTTATATAGAAGTCTCAGTGATAAGCAGATAATAAAAACTTGGACATTCTTTAGTGTCGCATTTGTTGGTACATCTATATTACCAATACTTGTAATGTGGGATGATTATGTGAAGGCATCAGTTCAAGGTGGGATGACTATGGAATATATCAACAACTATAAATGCTATTATACTGATCCAAAATGGCTGATAATAATATTTGCTTTTGCGGCAGTAGGAGGATTTTTAGGAAGTTATTATGGTACTAAATTATCTAGAAGACATTTTGACAAGGCAGGAGTACTATAGTGAATACTATTAATAAATGGGAATATTCAATGGCTACAAAACTTATTATATTGATCTTAACTATATTTGGTACATTTTTGGTGGGAAATGTTAATTACATGCCTGTGTTATTTATAGGTCTTTGCTGTAATTTCATGGTTCAGAGGAAGTTTAAAATATTAAAAATGTATATACCCTTTTATTTAGTTCTAAGTATAATTAGGTGGCTAAGTCGTACATATTTGTTTACAATCATTGGTTTCTCCGAGTTCTATGTTTTTATGTTTTGGTGGCTGACACCGATTTTTATGGCTATGCATGATGTTGTAACTACTTCACCAGGGATTATTAGTGTTTTTTTATCTAAGATGCGTGTGCCTAAAACTTTTATATTGGGAGTATTAGTTACCTGTAGATTCATTCCTACAGTCAGGTTTGCTGTAAAAGGAGTAAAGGAATCAATGTATAATCGTGATCTAACAGGAAGTAAAAATTTCATTTTGCATCCTGTCAAAACATATGAGTATGTATTGGTACCAATGTTAATGATGAGTATTAACACAGCAGATCAATTATCAGCATCTGCTGTGGTTAGAGGTATAGAAGCTCCATGTAAGAGAGGAAGTTATTATTGCGATAATAAAGGGTTGAAGGATTTCATTGGAATTACAATAATAATATTTATGTTTTGCTATTTATTGTGTAGGGGAGGACTAAAATGATTAATCTAGAAAATATATCTTTTACATATGGACAATCTCCTTGTTTGAAAAATGTATCCCTGAAGGTGAAAAAAGGGGAGTCTATAGCTATTATAGGACCGTCTGGAAATGGTAAAACTTCAATAATACGTACAATCAATGGATTGATACCTAACTATTTTGAAAACGGTAGTCTTCAAGGAAAGGTATACATAGACGGTAAAAAAGCAGATGAATTTCCTATGTGGAAAAGAGGTAAAAAAGTAGGTAGTGTATTTCAAGACCCAAGAACACAATTCTTTTCTAATAAAGTAGAGGGTGAGATTGCTTTTGCATGTGAAAATTATGGATTGAATCATGATAGGATAATGACTTGTACTAAGGATATTATTAAACAACTTAGATTACAAGAACTAGAAGATAAGAACCTTTCTGAACTATCTAGTGGTGAACGTCAAAAAGTTGCAATAGCTTCTGCTATGGTAACAAAACCTGAGGTTTTGATTTTTGATGAACCATCAGCAAATCTAGATACAGAAGGTGTTGATAATCTGAAACATACCCTTGAAATACTCAAGAACAATGGAGCTACAATGGTATTTGCAGAACATAGAATATATTATCTGTTGGATATTGTTGACCGTTTTTTATATATTGAAGATGGAAAAATCGTTAAAGAATATTCAAAAGAAGAAATTAAGAAGATTAGTTTATTACAACAGCAAAAATTAGGAATACGCTGTCCTTTTAAAACGAGAATCAAGTCTTTGAAAAAGATTTCAAAAAGACAAGATGACCCTGTAATAGAATTAGACAATATTTCTCTAACTATCAAAGGGAAAAATATCATAAAGAATTGTTCATTTACAGGATGTTCTGGTGAGATAATAGCTGTATTAGGTACTAATGGAGCAGGAAAAACTACACTTGCCAAGGTCTTATGCGGTATGTATAAAGAAAGTCAAGGGGACATTTTGATTAACGGTAAAAGAACTAATAGGAAAAAAAGAAACAAAAAAGTCTGGTATAGTGCTAATGAAACCCAAACTCAATTTTTCACCAATAGCATAGAGAAAGAAATATTGATAGGAATAGATAGAACAACTGAAAAATTAGAAAAAGCAAGAGAATTATTAAAGCTATTTAACCTATATGATATAAGGGATAAACATCCATATGCATTATCAGGTGGACAAAAACAAAGGCTGTCAATTCTGTGTGGTCTATTATCAGATAGAGATATATTGATACTGGATGAACCCAGCAGTGGATTGGATTATAGAAATATGGAAATTCTAGCTAAAACCATAAAAAATGCAGCATCAATGAATAAAACTATCTTATTGATTACCCATGATTATGAATTGGTCAATGCTTGTTGCACACATTATTATAATCTATCGGAAGGAAATGTGTATGAATCATAATAAAATATTGAAAAAAAGCTCAATGAATTATATATTATATCAAGGTCAATTATGTGGTAATAAAGAACTCATAAGAAAGACTGAAAGAAGATTGGGAGAACTAATTGAGAAACATGATCTATCAAATAAGAAAATGGCTGTTCACATGAAAAAGGCTATATTGCCATCTATAGCAGTCTACAAGGAAATGCTTGAATTCGGTTATCCAAGAGAAAAAAGTATTGAAGCTATAAAAGAATCGGCAATAATAGCTAACAAAGGTATGGCATCCTTTTTTGGATTTATTGGGAAAATGCCTTTTGGTTATGCCATATTTCGTAAAATGTGTCCTATGGCTATTAAAAATAGTTTCTGCGAACCAGGATGGAATATGAAATGGATAAGCAATAATAGCAAGACCATGGAATTTCATGCGAAAAGCTGTTTATACGTAGATATCATGAAACAAGAAAATTGTCTAGAGTTGGTTCCTATTTTCTGCCAAGTGGATGATTACATGTATGGCAACATGAAAAATATTATTTGGGATAGAAAGAAGACTCTGGGATATGGAGACAAGGTATGTGACTTTAGATTTTTCAAAAGGTCATAGGATATGTGGAATAGTCAAATTAAATTATTTAGAAAGCATAGAATGTTTTATTCTATGCTTTCGTCGTCAAATGGATAATGATCATAATCTAATGGGTCATCGCCATAATAATTTCCATCGTTTTTACCAGGCGCAAAAAGAATATATAATCCAAAAATTCCAGGAATAATTTTTATAACGGGAATTAGTGAAAGAAATTGAATAAGTGCCAGCCATCCAGTTAGATTAAGGTCATGTAAACGTCTTACGGTAAGGCTCAAACCTGATATTGAGCATATTATAAGTATTAAGAAATAAATAGTCATAATAACGTATGTACCGGTTAATGAAGCAGTCTCAAGCTTATTCATGGCTATTAAATAATCCAAACCTACTATTATGGATAAAGGTATACCAAATAAAAAATACCTTAAACGATTCAGGCGACCCTTGAAATTGAAATACATTTTTAAAAATTGTCTCATGTTTTATCTCCTTATTATATGAATGTGAATATATAATAACATAAAATGACAAAAATTTAAATATTAGTATAATATTTTGACTAAAATAGTAGAATATATAGTAAAAAAATGTTATTATATGCATATAAACTTATTGTGAGGTCGATTATATGCAGTTAAATATAGATCAAAAAAGAATAATTGAAACAAAGCCCAATGGACATATGTTAATAAAGGGAGTAGCAGGAAGCGGTAAAACTACTGTAGCTGTTAATAAAATTCCACATTTAATTAAACATTATTGTTCTAATGAGGATAAAGTATTAGTTATCACATATGCAAAAACACTTATAAATTACATAAGATATATATATGAAGATATGGATGATGAAATAACTACTATAGAGTTATTGGATAACAAAACTAGTTCTAAAGTAAAAATAAGTACTGTAGATAGTATTATTTATAAGTTGTTTAACGAATATCAAAAATTTGTAAATAAAAGGTACCACATAATTGGTGATACTGATAGATATAGAATAATTAACAAGGCAATAAGTACTATTGAAAAAAGATACAGCAATCAAAATATAGTAACTACTGATAATGCAAGATTTTTATTAGAAGAATTTGACTGGATTAAATCATGTAAATATCTTAATATAGAAACTTATCAAAGTATTGATAGAAAAGGTAGAACTAATAATAACGAAACTGATGGACCGCAGAGAATATTAAAGAATTCTATTAACAGAAGAGCTATTTATGAATTAATGATTGAATATGAAAAACTTATGGAAAAAGAAGGATTGACAGATTTTAAAACAATGGCAATTAGAGTACTAAAAGGACTAAAATGCAACAAAATTAAATGTGAGAAATATCCACATATACTCATAGATGAAAGTCAAGATTTAACAAGAGTACAACTTGAAATACTATATGAATTATATAATCATAGAAAAATATATTCTAGTATTGTATTTGTGGCTGATACTGCACAGAGTATATATCCTCACTCATGGCTATCATATAATAGTTTTAAAAGTATAGGGTTTGATATGTCAGGAAGGGCTAGAATACTTTCTAAGAACTATAGAACTACAACGGAAATTGCACGGGCAGCATATAGTTTAATAGAAAATGATGAAAATGTAACAAGTAATATAAATTATGTGAAACCATCAGTAATAGATAGACATGGAAAATATCCATTATACAGACATTTTAGTTCAGAAGTAAAAGAACTAGATTATATAAGTAATGAAATCAACAATAAATTATATAAGAAATTTAATCTAAAAGATGTAGCTATAATTGCAAGAAAAAAAGCTCAATTATATAATGCTAAGAATTTTTTAATTAGCAGAGGTATTGATGCTGAAATTATAGATAAAAAAAATCCTAATTTTGATAATGATTCTGTAAAATTAATTACCATGCATTCAATCAAAGGTTTAGAGTTTAATGTAGTAATTATAATAGGACTAAACAAGGATAATATTCCTATTAAAGTACAAGGTGAATTGCAGAATAATAAAGATGTAGAATCAGTTGAAAGAAAGTTGCTTTATGTTGGAATGACAAGAGCAAAAGAAGTATTGTATTTAACTAGTTCATATTTACCTTCAAAGTTTATAGCTGAAATAAATCCTGCATATTTACTATTAGAAGAAGATCAAGAGTTTAAGAGAGTAAGGCATATAGGTATTGAAAATTATAGATATACAGAGAAAATAGCTGATAAATACAGTAATGAGGAAATAGTACGACAGTGGGTTATTAACGAGTTGAATGAAAAATTGGATTATCCATATGAAATGATAGATATGGAATACAAAGTTAAGACCTTTTCAAGAACAGGATATGTAGATATAGTTGTTTTTAACTATAATCAGGGAAAGAAAGAGCCATATATATTTTGTGAAATAAAAAGACCAAATGAAGATATTAATAATGCCATCTTACAACTAAAATCATATTTAGAGACTAATGAAAATGTAAAATATGGTTTAGCCTGTAATGGTAAAGATATATTGATTATAAAACGAGATAAAGGTAAATTTCAATATATGGATAGATTACCAAAGTTCTCAGGGAATATAGGTCAGATTGTAAGTGAGTATAAATATATCGATATAAGGAAAGGAAAAAAATATAAATTATTAAAAAATGTAGAAGACAATGAAGTGATAAATTTATATGACTATGATAGCGATATAGCCTATGATATTGAAAAATATGATAAATTAAATATATACGGTAAAGTAATAGCTGGTAATTTTCAGCTGGCAGTACAAGAAAATTTAGGGTATATTTCGTTGCCTTCTAATTTACTATATGATAGCAATAATTGCTTTTTATTAGAAGTAACTGGAGATAGTATGATAAATGCGGGTATTAATAAAGGAGATTATGTAATAGTACACAAGCAGAATTATGCTGAAAATCTAGATATAATAGTTGGAGTAGTTGGAAATGAAGCAACCCTTAAAAAATATACAACGATGGGAAATAAAGTATTACTTATGCCAGAAAATAAAAAATATGAACCTATAATAGTTGAAGAGATAGAATTACATATTAATGGAAAAGTAATTGGTATATTAAAACGCGACTAAATCCTAAAAAAAATTGACATATATTACAATATAAAGTAAAATTATAATGTTTGTGACATATAATTATGTCTGTAGACAATAAAAAAACTAAATTTACAATGTTTTATGTAACAATTTATAGTTGCCTACGAACAGATGTGTTAAAATTATATCAATGTTATAATCAATAATTCTAGGAGGCAAAGTAATATGGGTATTTTTTATGAAGTAACAAGTTTTTCAGGATGGGCGATTTGGCTTTTCGTTGTTTTTGCTTTAATGGCATTCAATGAACTTGGTCGTTCTACAAAATGGGGTGGAATTACATTATTTTTAGTTGTTCCTATAGTATTGACCATCGCAGTTTGGCCAAAAACCGCAGCTCCAGGAAATGAATATGGTACTGGTAACTGGTTTAACTGGGTAAAAACCTATTCTGCTCTTGCAGGATGTCTTGGTTTTATGGCTATTCGTTTTATTCCTTCCTTAGCGAAGAAGAAATGGGCTTTATGCTTCCCGCCACTTATCCTGGGTCTTAATATACTTGAAGCAGCTTTTCGTGATTTTCAATGTTTCTCATATGGAGCATGGGATGGTGAATTCATAAACAATCTATGGGTAATGTCAGGGTCATGGAATATAATGAATGGAATAGCAGGTATTCTTAATGTTGTTGCCATATGTGGTTGGGTTGGTATTTTCATATCAAAAGATAAAACAAAAGATATGATTTGGCCAGATATGATATGGGCTTGGATCATAGCTTATGATATATGGAATTTCGCTTATACATATAATTGTATTGCAGACCATTCATTCTACTGTGGTTTAGCATTACTGACATCTTGTACAATTCCAGCTTTCTTTATCAAAAGAGGAGCTTGGTTGCAACACCGTGCACAGACACTTGCTTTATGGATTATGTTTGTTATGACTGTACCCTCATTTGCTGACCGTATAGCCCCAGTATCCACTACACACAATCCAACTGCGTTTTTTGTACTAAGTTTGTTGGCTCTAATCACAAATGCTGCACTTGTAATCTATCAATTCAATAAAATACGTAAAAATAAACTGAATCCATTGAAGGATGAGATATATGCAGATACTGAAACATATAAAAAAGTTGTAGCAGAAAATGTATAAGAGTGTACAGCAGATAGAAATTAGATTGACAATTATAAGATAAATATAGAATCATAATATACCACCTATAAGAATATATCCCTCTTGAAGTAGACATTTTTATTATTCCAACTATCTGCTTTAAAGGGAATATAAAGCTAAATAGGTGGTTTTATAATGCTTAATATTGATAATTAGCACATTATAAACAATAGTATTAATGATTTTGAAATGGTATTAGCTGTTTGTATATGCTATAATCAAATGAGTATGATTTATTAGCATTATGTTATTATAAAACCACTTTATAACAGAGAGAGATTAGATAAATGAATTGATGTAGTAATGATACTTGGGAGGGTAAAAGATGAAAATACAAAGTGAAGCTGATTTCACTGTGTTTGAAGCAACAAGTATGATTGTTGGACACAGTATTGGTACAGGTATAATCGCAGTACCTTTTTTAGCGACTAAAAATAATTTGAGAGACGTTGTATTAATGGTTATATTAGCATATTTTATAAACGTTGTCTTACATTTAATTATTGCGGAACTTTCCTATAACAATGGTGGTGTTCAACTAGTTAAGAGTTTTGAAGGAGAATTGTTCAGAGGGAAAGCAAAAAAAATATTCAGTTGGATTATGTTTACGGTCTATGGATTAGCAATAGTTGTTGGTGTCAGTGGTAATATTAATGGTGGTGCTATGATAATCTGGAGCTGGCTTGACATACCATTTTCATTAGCTCAGATCATATATTATGTTCTAGCGGGTATAGTAGTATTTATGGGAATGAAGGCTGTAGGTATTGCTCAGAAGTATACGGTATCCTTATTGATAGTGATAGTGATTGCTATAAGTATTGGAACATTCATGAAACCTATGAATGCTATCGGGTCTTCCAAAGTACATATCAATAATCTTCTAGGATTATATAGCATGGTCGTTTTTGCAACCTCTGCTAACCAAGCGGTAATTCAATCGGTAAAAGGATTGAAAGGAAATGTTAAAAAAATTAGGACTTCAATATTTTTAGGTTTTGCTATATCATCTATTTTTGTTTTGATTGTTACTATAACTGTTTTATTGGGTGTGAATAATTCACTGGATAAAGAATTAGCCTATCTACAACTAGGAGAAAATATTGGACGTTGGGCAGCTATACTTGCAGGTTTGTTTTCATTATTTGCCCTATTAACAACTTTTTGGTCAAATACTTTGAGCCTTCGTGATGTTGTTCATGAACAGATAGGGATAAATAATAAAGTCTGTTGGTTATTGGCTACAATTCCATCATTACTGTTTGCCATTTTTGGTGTAAATAGCTTTATTATCCTAACAAGGATAATGTCAGGTGTAGTAGTGCTGGTGGCTGTAATGCTTGTATTTACTTATAACAGGTCAAGGAAAAAAGCTGGTGCTAGTCCAATCTGCGGTAGATTCGGAAAATTGGTATTTCAAGTCATTATGGTGATATCAACTATAATCTGTGCAGTTGGTGCCATGATACCTTTAACTTGATGAAGAGGAGGGATGATAATGTATGATAATCCTAATTGCTACAAAGATAAAGATAACCATTTTGCTATAAATATTGGTGATGGACCATATAAAATATTGCAATTGACTGATTTACATTTTGGTTTTGGAATATTGTCTAGAAAACAAGATAGATTAGGTATGGATGCAGTGACTAAGTTAGTAGAAAAATCAAAACCAGATTTGATAATACTTACAGGAGATAGTATTTTCCCTTTCATATTCAAATCCGGTACTAGAAATAATATCAAACAAGCTAGAAGATTAGTAGAGTTCATGGATTCATTTGAGATTCCTTATGCCTTCTTATTTGGAAATCATGATATTGAAATGGGTTCAAAAGGGGATAAAGACCAGATATCTGAGATTATCATAAACGGTAAATACAGTGTTTTTGCTAAAGGGAAAAAAGAACTTACTGGTGAAGGTAATTACATAATAAAACTCATAGATAAAAGAGAGAAAGTACTTATGGCACTTGTAGTATTAGACTCAAATATGTATGGGGAAGGATGGTTCTTCAGTGGCTTCGACTGTATACATAAGGAGCAGACAGAATGGTGTATGAACGAATTATCCATACTTAAAAAACAAAATGAAAACCTGAAGGCTTTAGCATTTTTTCATATGCCATTACCTGAATTCAAAGAAGCTTATGAAAAGATGAAGTTAGGAGATAAAAGTGTTGAGTATAATTTTGGTAGTATAGGTGAAAGCAACGATTATTTTGGTATATCAAAGAATAACTATGGTTTTTTTGAAAAAGTAGTAGAGAACGGTGTAATCAAAGGGATTTTCTGTGGACATGACCATCTTAACACACTTTCACTAACTTATCAGGATGTTATGATGACATATGGGATGTCAATTGACTTTTTGGCTTATAAAAATATTAAAAAGAGATATACACAGAGAGGTGGAACTCTAATTACAATAGATAAAGACGGTTTGTTTAAGGTGAAACCAGTACCTCTTACAACTGTTGTATCTGACTTTGTTAGAGGACAAAGCGAGTAACATTAGTATCATGGCTAATTAATGAGAATTTTTATTAAGGCACCTAAATATTTGGGTGCCTTTTAGTATAAATAAATTTTATTTATGATTGGAAAAGTAAATTTACATAATATTAACATAATTTTGTGGTAGATTAAAATGGTTATTAAGCATATAATTACATTAAAGAAATTTTGTGAACTATAATTGCAAAGAAGGAAGATTATTATGAAGAAAAAAATTCAGAAATATCGCTTAAGTATTCAAATTCTATGTTTGGTTTTGTCAATTACTTCATTCTTAATTAACTCAGAAGTGGCTACCTTAGTATTTTTAGGTTTAACTATTTTTTCAGGAGTATTCTACTGTGGTTGGATTTGTCCTTTTGGATTTATACAGGAGATATTCGGTAGGATAGGGAGTTTATTAGGTATTAAAAAAAGAAAAATGCCCATGCTCATACATAAGATTTTGGTATCTATTAGATACATAATTCTTGGACTTGTATTAATAATTGCATGGGATTCAATATTTAATATACTGGCATTTGACCCTAGGGCTAACTTTTTAAGGTTGTTATCACTTAATATGATTACTATTGGTGCAATTGCAGTTATAAGCTTCTTTTTAATAGTAAGTTTATTCTATGAAAGACCATTTTGTAATTACTTTTGTTATCAAGGTGCCAGGTATGGTTTGTTTAGTATCCTTAGACCATTAACAATCAAGAGGAATGAATCTATATGTGTAAACTGTAAGAAATGTGATAATATATGTCCTATGAATATAGAGGTATCAAAATGTGGGAACTTGAGGTCGCCTCAGTGTATCAACTGTTTCAAGTGCATAACAGATTGTTCAGTAGAAGGTGCTCTAAGTTATGGAAAAATGGTTATGACCAAAAATGAGAAGAAAAAATATATTGGTACTCTTACTGCAACAGTCTCAATATTGATTTTAGCTTTTATTGTGCATAGTGTTTTCATTGAACCTAAATCTCAAGAGACTGAAGCAAATAAACAGATAGAAACTCAAACAGTACCTTCTAATTCAGATGAGTCAAAAGTTATTACTGAAGAAGATACTAAAAACTTAGGAGATGCTGCAGGTATAGCAGATGGTGTCTATACAGGTAAAGGTGAGGGCTATAAAGGTACAATAGTAGTTCAAATAACAGTAAAGAGTGAACAGATTATAGTAGTGGAAGTTTTAGAACAGAAGGATGATAAAAAGTGGTTTAATAGAGCATATAGCGTCATACCAGATAAAATTATTGAAAGCCAAAGTACTGAAGTTGATGCTGTAAGTGGAGCATCCTTCTCATCAAAGGGAATTATAGAGGGAGTTAAAGATGCTTTAAATAATGCACATAAAAATAATTAAATAATAACCAAAAAATAATATCAAAATATGTAACTTATGGAGAAAATATCTTGCAAAAACCATAATTATTGACGACAAAATATATCAATGTTATAATTTTAACAAAGGCCATACGTTCTATAATGGTATAACCAAGAGACGCATGACATTTTATAGCCTGCGTTTACTAAATAATAATTAAACGTAGAGATTGATATAAGGAGAAGCGTTAAAATGTTTACATTTAATTTTGAAGGCGGTGCGTCCGTAATTTCTGTTTGGCTTGTCTGGATACTAGTATTTGCTGTATTATTTGCTTTGAACGAGGTAACAAGGAGGTCTAAAGTAGCTGGGTTTACAGCCTTTGTCATTTTGCCTATTGTACTTTCTGCTCTTTGGTTTACGGTATTAAGAGATACTACATATACAGACTGGTTTCATCTTGTTAAGGTATATTCTTCTACTGCAGGTTGTATTGGTTTTTGGTGTATCAGGCATCTACATGGAAAGAGTAAGAAGACTGGTAGACAATGGCATCTGTACAATAATCGGATAGCTCTTTGCTTTCCACCACTTATACTTGCAATCAATATTTGTGAAGCAGTAGCACGAGACATTGAAATTGGTGCCAATTACGTTAATGGGGGTTTTCTTGCTGATGAAGCAATGTATGTAGTTGGGGGAGCATGGAATTATATGAATGGAGCAGCTGGTATTATTAATATAATTACCATAACTGGCTGGTTCGGAATATGTATCCGTAAAATAACCAAGAAAGATAAAAGTCAAGATATGTTATGGCCGGATATGATGTGGTTCTGGATTGTAGCTTATGATATCTGGAATTTCGCTTATACATACAACTGTTTGCCAGGTCATGCTTGGTATTGTGGATTTGCTTTACTATTAGCTCCTACTGTATGTGCTTTTACCATTGGAAAAGGTGCGTGGTTACAGCATCGTGCTCAAACACTAGCATTATGGTGTATGTTTGCACAGACTTTCCCTGCATTTATTGATAAAGGTAGATTTGCGGTTTCATCAACATATAATACTACAGCTTTAACCATATGGAGTTTTGCTGCATTGGTAGCCAATGTTTCTGTACTTGTGTTCATGATTTATAAGATTGTGAAAACAAAGAGAAATCCATATGCTGGAGAACTATATGTGGATATGAAAGGGTACAAAGTAGTAAAAGCTCTTGCTAAAAATTAATACCAATAATAAAGCACTTTCTAATATTTGAATATTTTAAAGTGCTTTTATAATATGGATATGGTTATTTAATGAACTAAATTAGTGAACAAATAAATGATATGAAATATGATGAAATTTTTACTTGCAAATTAGAAAAAAAACACGTATAATGAAGCCAAAATAGCAATAGATATTAATAGTAGAGTATTTGTAAAAAGGAGTTGGTCTTATCGGAAAAATAGTAAAATATAATAACGATGAAGGAAAGCATGACCATTATTAAGCTAATATTTTAGCACTTGAATATATTTGACAGTATGAACTTAAGAACTAGATATTGTTGATGTTTGAGTTCACCATATAGAGGTGATGCTTTTTTTGTCTACAAAAATATCTATAGTACAGCTTTGGGGGAATACAGTAAAAATAAAAAGTGTACTATTTTTTTAGTCACTTCTTAGAATATAAATATAGAAATGAGAAAGGGTAATATGAAGAGAAAAGAAATACTTAATAGATGGGATATAAAGAAATCAGAAGAATTATATGGAGTAAATAATTGGGGAAGAGATTATTTTACCATATCCGAAACTGGTGAACTAATCATTAATCCTTTTACAGAAGAAAAAGGTGGCGTAAGCCTTATAGATATAATTCAAGGAGTAGAAGATAGAGGATTTGATATGCCTGTATTATTGAGATTTGAGAATATACTTGACGAACAAATATCTTATTTGAACAATGCCTTCAATAATGCAATTGAATCCTTGGAGTATAAAGGTTCTTATAGAGGTGTCTATCCAATTAAAGTTAATCAGCAGCAGCAAGTAGTACATGAGATTGCTAAGTTCGGTCAAAGATATCATCATGGATTTGAAGTTGGCAGTAAGGCTGAACTTATAGCGGTGATGACTGAGATGAAGGACAAAGAAGCTAATATTATATGTAACGGTTATAAAGACTCAGAATTCATTGATTTAGGTTTGTATGCTATCAAAATGGGATATAATCTATTTTTTGTAATAGAAATGCCAGGAGAAGTTGAACTAATACTGGATAGAGGAAAACTATTGGGAGTACAACCCAATATTGGTGTTAGGATTAAATTATCAACCAAAGCTGGTGGGCATTGGACTGAATCTGGTGGAGATAGAAGTATTTTTGGACTTAATATGTCCCAAGTCATAGAAATATTAGATTATCTAAAAGAAAAAGGAATGCTCAGCTGCCTAAAATTAATGCACTATCATTTAGGTTCACAGATTCCTAATATTAGAGATATAAGGGTTGCAGTTCTTGAAGCAGCAAGAGTATATGCTGAATTAGTTAAAGAAGGGGCGCCAATGGGTTACTTGGATCTAGGTGGAGGTCTAGCTGTTGATTATGATGGTTCAAACACCAACTTTACAAGTAGCCGTAATTATAATGTAGATGAGTATTGTATTGATGTCATTGAAGCTGTAATGTCAGTTATGGATAATGATGACATCGATCATCCTATCATTATAACCGAATCAGGGCGTGCCATTGTAGCTTATTATTCAGTACTTGTATTCAACGTACTTGATGTAACTAAGTTTGAGCAATACGATATTCCCGAAGAGTTGCCAGAGGAAACACCTGAAAACATTAAGAACTTATTTGAGGTCTATAAGAATGTTAGTGTTAAAAACCTTCAAGAAAGCTATAATGATGCACTTTATTATAGAGACCTGATAAAAGATATGTTCAATCATAGCAATATATCTTTAAGGGAAAGAGCTTTATCAGAGAAGATATATTGGGATTTGATATATAGGGTTTCAGGTGAACTCCATAAATTGAAGTTTATACCTCCAGAGTTAATTGACCTAGATGATGCATTAGCAGATATTTACTACTGTAATTTCTCATTGTTTCAATCGATTCCAGATAGTTGGGCTATAGATCAATTATTTCCTATAGTGCCCATTCACAGATTGAATGAAGAACCTACAAGAAATGCGGTTATAGCTGATATAACCTGTGATTGTGATGGAGAGATTAATAAGTTTATTGACCTGCATGATGTTAAGAAAACCTTGCCTCTACATGAACTAAGAACCTCAGAGGATTATTATATCGGTACTTTCCTTGTAGGAGCATATCAGGAGACTCTAGGAGATTTGCATAATCTATTTGGAGATACTAATGTAGTTAGTATAAGACTTGATGGAAAAGGTTCTTATGAATTTATAAATGAGATTCAAGGTGATACGGTAGAAGATGTTTTATCATATGTAGAATACAATACAAAAGATTTGAGAGCCAGTTTTAGGGAAAATGCAGAAACAGCGGTAAAAGCTGGTCTTATAACAGCGAAAGAACGAAAAAGTATTATGGAGTCTTTTGAAGCAGGACTTAGAGGCTACACATATTACGAAAGATAATATGGAGGATTAAGTATGGTTATGTTAGACAAGAAATCCATCTACGAATACGAAGGTATCAACAGTACATATCATGATGCAGACATTGTGATATGTGGTGTTCCTTTTGATGGGACATGTTCCAATAGACCAGGAACCAGGTTTGGTCCTGATGGGATAAGAGCTGAGATTGATGGACTAGAGACATATAGTCCCTATCAAGATGAAGATATGATAGATTATAATTATGTAGATGTAGGTAATATAGAAATACCCATAGGAAGTACATCAAAAACAATGGGTTGCATTCATGAAAATATAAAGAGTATATTGGAGGATAATAAAAAAATCATAACATTAGGTGGAGAGCATTTAATATCCTATCCAATTGTAAAAGCTTTTGCAGAAAAATATAGCAATCTACATGTTGTACATCTTGATGCTCACGCTGACCTAAGAAGTGATTACCTAGAAGAGAAATTATCTCATGCAACTGTTATGAGGAGAATCTATGAAACTCTTGATAAAGGATATATTTTTCAATATGGAATCCGCTCAGGTACAAAAGAGGAATTTCAGTTTGCAGGAGAATATACAAAATTACAAGCATTCAATTTGAATGGTATAGAAAAAGTAAAATCATTGGTAGGTAATGACCCTGTATACTTATCTATTGATTTGGATGTTTTGGATCCAAGTATTTTTCCTGGTACGGGTACTCCTGAACCAGGTGGTATTGATTTTAATGAATTGATAAATGGTATTATAAGTCTAAAAGACGTTAATATAGTTGGAGCTGATATAGTAGAATTATCGCCTCATTATGATATAAGTGGTGTATCTAATATTGTAGCAGCAAAAATTCTTAGAGAAGTAGCAATAATCATGTCAAGAAGAGAGGAGCATTAATATGAGTAGAGTATTAATAATTGGAGCTGGAGGAGTAGCTAATGTAGTTGTTGCAAAATGCTGTCTGAATCCAGAAGTATTTCAAGAAATAATGATTGCTAGTAGAACAAAATCAAAATGTGATGCATTGAAAGAGAAATTTGATGGTGGTAAAACAGTAATTACTACTTCACAGCTGGATGCTGATAATACAGATGAGATTGTTAAGCTGATTAATGAGTACGAACCAGAGATGGTTATAAATGTGGCATTACCTTATCAAGATTTAACAATTATGGATGCATGTCTTGAAACAGGGGTTCATTATCTTGATACAGCAAACTATGAGCCACCGAATATTCCAAAATTTGAGTATAAATGGCAGTGGGCATACAAAGAGAAATTTGAAAAAGCTGGTTTAACTGCTGTTTTAGGATGTGGATTTGACCCAGGAGTGACTGGAGTATTTAGTGCCTATGCATTAAAACATTATTTTGACGAAATCCACTATATTGATATTCTTGATGCTAACGGTGGTGACCATGGATATCCATTTGCAACGAATTTCAATCCAGAGATCAATATTCGTGAAATTAGTGCTAATGGAAGGTATTGGGAAAAAGGGGATTGGGTTGAGACTGACCCTCTAGAAATAAAAAGAGTCTATGATTTTGACCAGATAGGTGAAAAAGATGCTTATCTCTTATATCATGAGGAATTGGAATCATTAGCAGTTCATATGCCTGGTATTAAGAGAATCAGGTTCTTCATGACATTTTCAGAAAAGTATATTACTCATTTGAATGTATTGAAAAATGTTGGGATGACTAGTATAGAGCCTATTGAGATAGAAGGTGTCAAGATACAGCCCCTTCAATTTTTGAAAGCCGTTTTACCAGACCCAGCAACGCTTGGACCTCGTACAAAAGGAAAAACAAATATTGGCTGTATTTATCAAGGTATCAAAGATGGAAAACCTGTTAGCTATTATGTATATAATGTATGTGACCATCAATCTTGTTATAAGGAAGTTGGTTCACAAGCTATATCCTATACAACAGGAGTACCAGCCATGATTGGAGCAAAATTATTGCTTGAGGGCAAATGGAAAAAACCAGGTGTTTATAATGTAGAAGAATTTGACCCAGATCCATTTATGGAGCAGCTAAACAAACAGGGATTACCATGGAATGAAAGTTTTGAACCTGAATTAGTTGATTAATAGTAAATGTGAAGGTTTGGTGACAAAATGAAAGATAGAGACAAAGAATTGATAAAAGGCATTAAAACACCCTCTTATGTGTTAGACGAACGACTGCTTATAAAGAATCTTGAAGTTTTACAATCAATACAAACAAAAACAGGAGCTAAAATATTACTTGCTTTAAAAGGATTTTCTATGTATTCAGTATTTCCTTTAATAAGCAAGTATCTAGCTGGAATTACTTCCAGTTCTTTATTTGAAGCTAAACTGGGAAAAGAGTATATGAATAAAGAAGTTCATATATATGCTCCAGCCTATAGAGATGATGAGATTGATGAAATTGTATCTATAACAGATCATATCGTATTTAATTCAATCTATCAATATAAGAGATTCAAAGATAAAGTTGATAGATCACGTAGGGAAATTGAGTGTGGTATTCGTATTAATCCTGAATATTCAGAAGTTGAAACAGAGATATATAATCCCTGTGCAATCAATTCAAGGTTAGGTACTAGATTAGAAGATATAGAAGGACATGATTTGAAAGGTATTAGCGGTTTGCATTTCCATACCATGTGTGAACAGAATTCAGATACCTTAGAACGAACCCTAAAGGTTGTTGAAGAGAAATTCGGTAGGTATTTAAAACAAATGAAATGGCTCAATTTTGGTGGAGGACATCATATTACTAGGGATGATTATGATGTGGATAAACTGATTAGTCTAATAATGCATATGAAAAACACTTATGACCTGGAAGTATATTTAGAGCCAGGTGAAGCTGTAGCTCTGAATTGTGGTTTCTTGGTATCAAGTGTATTGGATATCATAAAAAATAATATGGACATAGCTATACTTGATACTTCAGCAGCGTGCCATATGCCAGATGTAATCGAAATGCCTTATAGACCACACATTATTGATTCTAAGTTACAGAATCAAGGAAGACATACATATAGACTAGGTGGCATGACTTGTCTTGCTGGTGATGTAATTGGAGATTATTCGTTCGATGACCCATTGGAAATTGGAGATAAGCTTATATTTACTGATATGGCTCATTATACTATGGTTAAAAATAATATGTTCAACGGTATTAATTTGCCTTCAATATCAATAATGAATGATGATGAAATAAGAGTTATAAAAGAGTTTGAATATGAGGATTATAAATCTAGACTCTAAATTAAAGAAAAAAAATAAAATGGAATTATAATGATTAGATTAAACTGCAACAAAGAACAGTGTATAATGACTTTGTTGCAGTTATTTTTTAGTTAAGTTAATTTAATATTAAGCAAGGCGTACATAGAAAAGAGAGCTATGACAAAGAATATAATACATTCTTTATTGTAGCTTTCTTTTATATATGACAAAAATGAAGAATTATTAGCCTATTCATAAAAATACGTTGACAATATGGTCAAATTATATTAAAATATTATCATAAAACATTCAAAAAAAGAATGTATTCTGAAAGGAGAATAGTATGAAGATTAAACAGAGTATTGAAAAGATTCCTGGTGGTATGATGGTAATCCCACTACTAATTGGTGCCATAATCAACACTTTATTTCCAGCTTCATTAAAAATCGGGGGATTTACAACTGCTATTGCAACAGGAGCTGGACCGATGATTGGAGTATTTCTATTCTGTATGGGTGCCGGATTGAACTTCAAAGCAGCACCAAAAGCTATCGTTAGAGGGTCGGCAATAACTTTTACAAAATTTGCAATTGGTGTTGGAATTGGTTTGTTAGTATCCAAGTTATTACCAGCTAATGGTTTGTTCGGTTTATCGTCATTAGCAATAATTGCAGCTATGACTAATACCAATGGTGGATTGTATGCAGCATTAGTAGGTGAATTTGGAGATGAAACTGATGTAGGGGCCATTTCGGTTATTTCCATCAATGACGGACCATTTCTTACAATGATTGCACTTGGTACTGCTGGAATAGCAAGTATACCCTTCATAACTCTTGTTGGAGTTATTGTTCCAATAGTACTTGGTATGATTATCGGTAATCTTGATCAAGAAATGAGAAAATTCCTAACAAAAGGTGGACCAGTCTTAATTCCATTTTTTGCTTTTGCTCTTGGAGCTGGGCTTAATTTTACAACTATAATCAAAGCAGGATTTGCAGGTATCTTACTTGGTGTTATGACAACAGTTATTGGTGGCATATTCAATGTACTAGCTGACAGAGCTTCTGGAGGTAGTGGAATAGCTGGGGCAGCTGCATCAAGTACAGCTGGTAATGCTGTAGGAACACCAGAAGCTGTAGCTATTGCAGACCCTGCATTAGCAGCTGTTGCAAGTGTTGCAACTGCTCAAGTTGCTGCTTCAACCATAACCACCGCATTGTTGACACCTGTCTTCACCTCATTTATCAGAAAAAGAATGAGGAAAAAAGATAAGGAGGAATAAGATATGAAGTTGGCTATAATTGCAGATGATTTTACTGGTTCTAATGATACAGGAGTTCAATTTGCCAAAAAAGGATTACATACTGTTGTTACAACCAATATTAATCAGTTGATGGGTAATATAAGTGATAATGATGTAGTAGTATTTGATACCGAAAGTAGATTTGATAATAAAGAAACAGCATATAAAAAAGCAATTAAGATATCAAGCAAAATAAAACAATTAGATAATGTATTGGTATACAAGAAGCTGGATTCTACATTTAGAGGTAATATTGGAGCTGAGATTGATGGATGTATGAATGGGATGGGGTATGATTTTGCTGTTGTAATCCCTGCATTGCCATCAAATGGCAGAAAAACTATAGAAGGACATGTAAAATTGAATGATAAATTTTTACATGAAACCGAAATAGCAAAAGATCCTAAAACACCTGTAACCCAATCATATATTCCAGATATAATTGCAAATCAATGTTCAAGGAAAGTTGAAGTCATTAAGAAAGACTGCGATTATACCAAAGAAAAACTCCAAGAAAGACTTATAGACCTAAGAAACAAAGGAACAGAAATCATAGTTTTTGATGCAGAGTCAGATATTGATTTGAAAATGCTTTCTGAAATGATTGCAAAGATAGAAACACATTTTTTGATCGTTGGAACAGCAGGACTAGCTGAATATATGACAGATGCCTTCCACTTGAAGGTTCATAAATCCATATTATCAATAATAGGAAGTGTGAGTGATGTTACAAGAGAACAGATTACTTTTGCTGATGATATTCATGATTTTGATATAATCGATATTTCTATACAAGATTTTTTTGATGACATAAAGAAAGAAATAATACTAAAGACCATACTACAACTGATTTATGATAAGAAAGACATTGTAATACGTACTGCAAAAGATAAAAAAGATATACAAACAGCATGTGAATACGCCAAAGAGCAAGGTCTTGATAAGTATGAAACCAGCGAGTTCATCGCACAAGGGTTAGGTGAAATCACAGGTAAAATACTGAATGAAGCAAGTAATGATTTAGCGGGGTTATTTATTACAGGAGGTGATACGTTAATAAAAATCGCCAAGTACTTAGATATTGAAGGTATGAAGATAATTGACGAAGTTCTACCAGCAATACCTGTAGGAAGATTTGTACATGAAAAGTATTGTGACATAGATGTAGTAACCAAGGCAGGAGCTTTTGGTAATGAAGAAACATTTAGTAATATATTAGATTATTTGAGGTGAGTGTAATGAAAGTTAAACCAATTATTTTAACAATGGGAGACCCTGCTGGTATAGGACCAGAAATTATATTGAACTGTTTTAAGGATAAAGATGTAAGCCAATTACCAGTTATTGTATTTGGTGATATTAAGGTGTTATCTCTGATTAAGGATGGCATTGGAATTACTGGGTACAGATTAAATAAAATAAATGCTGTAGAAGAAGCAATCTATTCAAGTGAAATACTTAATGTCCTGGATTTTGATAATATTGATATGAAGAAATATAAGATTGGACAGTTAAGCAGTATGTGTGGACATGGGGCTTACGAGTATATTATTTCAGCTATACAGCATGTGAAGGATGAAAAAGCTAGAGCTGTAACAACAGCACCAATCAACAAAGAAGCATTACATATGGCTGGACACAATTTCCCTGGACATACAGAAATATTTGCTACACAATGTGGAACTAAAGATTATGCCATGCATCTATATGATGAAAAGCTGTCTATAATCCATGTGTCCACTCATGTATCTCTGGAAGATGCCATAAGAACACTGTCAAAAGATCGTGTCAAGAAAGTTATAGAGCTTGCATACGATAATATGAAAAAAATACTGAACAGAGAACCTAGAATAGCTGTTGCAGGTATTAACCCTCATTCAAGTGAAAATGGTTTGTTTGGAAATCAGGAAAAGAATATCATAATCCCTGCAATCAAGGAAATGAATCATCTTAATGTTGTAGGTCCTATTCCACCAGATACAGTATTCTATAGAGGCATCAAAGGAGAGTTTGATATTGTTGTAGCAATGTATCACGACCAAGGTCATATCCCTTTTAAGATGTATGCTTTTGAATCAGGTGTAAATACTTCAGCAGGACTATCTGTACTACGTACTTCTGTTGACCATGGGACAGCATTTGATATAGCAGGCAGAGGTATCGCTACTTCCATAAGCATGATAAATGCTATAAAACTTGCGGATAAACTGACTAATTAGCGAGATTCGTAAAGCTTGATTGTTAAAACGTTTGGTGATATAATACCACTATGTTTTACATGAATCTCTAAAGGTCAGGGTGTGAGTATTTGGCGAAGAAAATAACCGAAGTAGAAGAATATATATTTAAGAATAAAGAAGTAAAAGTTCAAGAATTGATGGAGGTCTTCAAGCTTTCGGAGAGTACTGTCAGAAGATACATCAATCAATTAATAGCAGATGACAAGATAAAAAAGGACTATGGTTATGTTACAGCAAACATCAATGATAATCTAGTTAATATAAAAGCAAGAATAGACTATCTTTCGGAAAAGAAGATATCAATTGCAGATTTGGCACAGCCTTATATAAAAGATGGGGATACCATATTTGTAGACTCAGGGACAACTCATATGCATCTTGCTGAAGTTATTGAGAAAAAACATGATTTGACTATAGTTACCAATAATCTTTTGTTTGCTATAAAAGTCATAGATACGGATTTGAACGCTAACCTTATCATGATACCAGGTAGCGTTAACAAAAAGACAATATCAGCAACTGGTGATGCTGCTATAAGGTTTATTGACGATTTCTATTTTGACAAATCATTCATTACTGCAAGTGGTGTTTCACTAGAAAATGGATTATCAAATAGAACATTGCCAGAATGTGATATAAAGAGAAAAATTATCAGTCGAAGCAGATTGAACTTCGCTTTGGTTGATGATACAAAGTTCAATCAGATCTATCCCTTCTCATTTGGTGATATTGGTGATTTTGATTATTTATTTACCAATAAGAAACCTGATGATAAGTATATTGATCATATAAAAACTTTGAAAACAAATATTAAGTGGTCAGATTGAAATACTATTCCTATATTTTAATGGAGTTTTATCAGTGAATTTCTTGAATACTATGGAATAATAATTTTGGGTATTGAATCCAACTGATACAGCGATATCAAGGAGTGATAAATTACTATTCTTGAGTAAGTTTTTACTCTTCTCGACTCTATAATTATTCAAGAAGTTGGAAAATGTGAATCCGGTTTCCTTTTTGAATACTTTACAAAAGTAACTTTTATTCACAGATAAGTCAGCACACAGGTCATCCAGATTAATACATTGAGTATAATGTTCATGTATGTATTGGATGGCTTTTTTTACGTGTATGTTGAACTTCAAATTGCTCATACCTTTACTAAAATTATGATCTGCAATATTCAATATTATAGAAGAAAAAAATTCTAGACAGCTCTTTGGTTTGTAGGGGATATATTCATTTTGGGTTTTTTCACATTTGATAGGACCGATTATGAAGTATCCTCTATATTTATTGAATCTGGATATTGGAACTACTATGAAATTAATATCCTTTGCATAGCTCAAATTAAGACTGAGCAAGTTATTAGAATCATGGGGGATATCTCTATAAACATTACAGTTATTATAGATTTGCCTTAAAATAGGATTATATCCAACACTACAAAGCTCATTAAAGTTAATATCTACTGCTATTACAGGTAGATTACAGCAGTTAAAGAAGTCGGAAATTATATTATCTATAAAATTCAATATTTACTCCTCCTTAGAAATGAGTTATATATAGTAATAAAAAAACAAATATAGTTAAGTTTTTTTATGTGTAATGATATATAATAATACATGAAAGTGATAATCAATATCGTTTATAATACATATTATTAAGTATCAAAGTTAATTTGTCAATAAAAATATTATACCACAGGTTGGGAGGGTAAAGTGTGAAAATAGTATATTTAACTGCGGGGTTAATTTTTTTTATCATAGGTCTTATAGGAGTTGTACTCCCCATATTGCCTACAACTCCTTTTATGCTGCTTACATCATATTGTTTATTAAAAAGCAGTGATAAATTGAATGATAGATTCATTAGAACAAAATTTTATAGGGAGCATGTAAAACCATTTAAAGAAAATAAAGGTATGACAATAAAGTCAAAGTTAGTAATAATAATACCTGTAAGTCTGATGTTACTAATTATGGCTGTATTAATAGATAACACTGTAATGAGGATAGTTATCGCAGTTCTTTTGACAGTAAAGATTGTAGTATTTTCTAGAATTAAAACTATAAAGACAGAGGTGTTGAATGATGATGAATAAAAGATTATTATCACTAAATGATAATTCCAAGAAATGGGTAGCACTTACAGTATTTATGAATTGGATAGCAATAATATGTAATATAGCAGTAATAGTATTTATTGGTGATATCATAGATAAGTTGAACAACAATGATTTAGATTATAATCTGACAAAACAGTTTTTATTTGTTATTTTAATTCTAATAATAAAGTTTATTTCTAATAAGTTATCAACTACATTTTCATATTATTCATCAGCTGAAATAAAAAAAACGCTGAGAGAAAGAATTTATAAAAAGCTGTTAGACCTAGGGGTAAATTATAATGATACAATATCTACTTCTTCAATAGTTCAAATATCCGTAGATGGAGTAGAAGCTCTTGAGGTTTATTTCGGAAGATATCTACCCCAGTTGTTTTACAGTTTATTAGCTCCTATTACATTGTTTATAGTAGTATCATTCATTAGTTTAAAAGTAGCAGTGATACTTTTATTATGTGTTCCCTTAATACCTATTTCAATAGTAGCAGTCATGAAGATAGCTAAAAAAATATTGAGTAATTATTGGAATATCTATACTAATCTAGGAGATTCTTTTTTAGAGAACATACAGGGACTTACAACACTAAAAGTATTCAATCAAGATAAAGAAAAAAATATTAAAATGAACGAGGAAGCGGAAAGTTTTAGAAAGATAACCATGAAAGTGTTAGCAATGCAGTTGAATTCCATAACTATAATGGATCTAATAGCATTTGGTGGTTCGGCTGTAGGTATATTAATAGCGCTTAATGAATTCTCAGCAGGCAACATAAGTGTAGGTGGAGTGATTGTTATTATTCTGTTATCTTCAGAGTTTTTTATACCACTTAGATTATTAGGTTCCCTATTTCATGTTTCCATGAATGGAATGGCTGCAAGTGATAAGATATTTGATTTACTTGACCAAGAAAAAGAGAAGGAAGTAGACCTAACAGAAAAAGAGAAAGAATCACTTAAAGATATTAATATAAAATTTGCTGATGTGACATTTAGTTATGATAAAGAAAGAGTAGTCCTTAACCATATAAATCTACATATAAAAAATAAGAAGATGATAGCTTTAGTAGGTGAAAGTGGTTGTGGGAAAAGTACAATAGCTAATTTACTCCTAAAACTAAAAAAAGTGGATGAGGGAGAGATAACATTGAATGGGCTTAATATAAATGATATTCCATTTAATTATTTAAGAAATAAAATAGGAATTATAAGTCATAATTCGTATATATTCAATGGAACAATAGAAGATAATTTGAGAATGGGTAAATATGATGCAAGTAATGAAGAGATAAAAAATGCTCTTGAAAATGCTAATTTATATGATTTTGTCATGGGACTTCCAAGTAGATTAAAGACAAATGTAGGAGAAGGTGGAGCTCTTTTATCTGGTGGACAAAAGCAAAGATTAGCCCTTGCTAGAATCATACTTTCAGATCCAGAAATAATTATTTTTGATGAGGCAACCTCCAATATAGATGTTGAAAGTGAAGAAAAAATATGGAAATCAATTTATGAAATAGCTGAAAACAAAACGGTCATATTGATATCCCATAGGTTAGCGAATGTAAAAAATGCAGATACAATATATGTATTGGATAAAGGAAATATGGTTGAGTGGGGTAGTCATAGTGAACTTATGAATAATAGATCAAAGTATTATAATTTACTAAAACACCAAGAAGAGTTAGAAAGTATATATATGAAGAGTGAATCAAATATCAAAAGTGAGGTGGCTATCAGTGAATAAAAGACAATCAGGTATTAAGATAATGGCTAGACTTATTAAGGTTCTGAAGCCACTAAGTCCAATAATGGTTATTACAATCTTCTTTGGAGTAATAGGATATTTAGCATCTATGTCAATAATGACATTTGGGGCGGTAGCAGTATCAGAGAAATTAGGAATAGATATGGGATTTACTTTATCTCAAGCCATAAGTATAATAATAGCTTGTGCAGTATTAAGGGGTGTTTTAAGATATATTGAGCAATATTCAGGGCATTATATAGCTTTTAGAATCCTTGCCATACTTAGAGATAAGGTATATAAAGCACTAAGAAGATTAGCACCAGCCAAACTGGAGACAAAGGAAAAAGGGAATCTGATATCTATAATAACTAGTGATATAGAGTTATTAGAAGTATTTTATGCTCATACAATAGCACCAATCGCTATAGCGATACTCACTTCAACTATAATAATTATCGTATTATTTAATATTAATGCCCTATTTGGGATATTATCAGCTGTATTCTATATACTGGTAGGATATGTGATACCTGTATTATCATCAAAACTTGGTAATGATGCAGGTTTGGAATATAGAGATGAATTTGGTAAGACAAACAGTTTTTTGCTGGATTCATTAAGAGGTATTAAAGAGATATTGTTTTTTGGTGAAGGAGATAGAAGGCTTGAAGAGATAAATAACAATAGTGACAGATTAAATTCTAAGTCAAAGGTTATAAAATCCCATGAAGGATTAATAAGAGCAATAACCGATTTAACTATAATGATAGCTATACTTACTTTTTTATTTGCTGGTATATTTCTTTACAGAGATAATGATATTAATTTGGGAGAAGTGTTAGTAGCTCTAGTATTACTATCAAGTTCATTTGGTCCCGTAGTAGCTTTGAGTAGCTTATCCAATAATCTAATTCATACTTTTGCATGTGCACAGAGATTATTTGATATATTAGACGAGGTGCCAGCGGTTAATGAGATAGAAGGAGATATGGATCTAAAATCAAATAATATATCTATAGAGGATATGAATTTTAACTATGATTCTAGAGAAAACGAGCTATTGAAAGATGTGAATCTACAGATAAACAAAGGGGATAAGGTAGCTATAATAGGACCTAGTGGTTGTGGTAAAAGTACACTAATAAAGCTTATAATGAGATTTTGGGATGTTACTTCAGGAAGTATAAGTATAGATAATAAAAGAATAGATACTATACCAAGTAAAATCCTTAGAAAAAATCAGTCGTTAGTGAGTCAAGAGACATTTTTATTCAATGATACTATAGAGAACAATATAAAAATAGGTAATAAGGATGCTACACATATAGAAGTGGTAAACGCATGTAAGAAAGCATCTATACATGAATTTATTATGGCACTTCCAAAGGGATATGACACTAATGTAGGGGAGCTTGGTGGAAATTTATCTTCAGGTGAAAGACAAAGACTTGGAATAGCAAGAGCTTTCTTGCATGATGCTCCAGTTATTATCTTAGATGAACCCACTAGTAATTTAGATATCTTGAATGAGGCAGAAATACTTAGAAGTATAAATGATGAATGCAAGGATAAAACGGTAATAATGGTATCTCATAGAAAAAGCAGTGTATCCATTTGTGATAAGAAAAAGGAGATAGTTTTTTAATGACAAGAATAGAGAAAGAAAAGCGTATGATTGCTCAGATGATAAAATTATATTGTAAGAAAAATCACCACAATAAAGAATTATGTAATGAGTGTAAAGAATTACTAGAGTATGCATTAAAGAGACTAGATCATTGCCGTTATGGAGAAAATAAGACATTTTGTAATAAATGTCCCACACATTGCTATAAAAAAGATAAAAGAGAGCAGATGCGAAATGTAATGGGTTTTAGTGGTCCACGTATGATTTTACATAATCCATTAATGGTAATAAAACATTTTATACAAAAAAATTAATATTGATATTAAGAATCCAACATATAATTTGATATGTTGGATTTTTTTACAACTTCTATACAACTAGCATAAACTTTCCATATAGTTTTGAAATATACTGGATTTGCAGTGAGAACATTCATTGATATTGATGAAAACTACAAAAAGATATCATAGGAAAAAATAGAAAGGAAGTTAACAATATGATGAAAAGAATAATAACGGTTTTATTAATTGCATGTCTAAGTATTTCAATAATAGGATGTGGAAAGGAAAAAGATAATAAGAAAAAACAAGATGACAAGATAGAACAACAAGACAATTCAGTAGATGAGAAAGAACAACCAGATGACTCTCAAGAAGAGCTAAATCCTTCAGAAGAAATATTGGAAGGTGTTAATCCAAAAAATTTTAAAATGCAAGAAATGGGTATATTACTAACTTATCCAAAGTTATGGCATGAAAATTTTGATGATATGATGGGATGTGTAAATGGAGGTTTTCAATTAAAGACTGAATCAGGATATAATATGGAAATACAGGGAAGTGTACTGTGGGATTATAATATAAATCAGAAACCACAAAATTTGGCAAATGTATTTATGGTTTCAATAGATGAATGGAATAAAATGATAGAAAATGGTAAGTCAATGAAAGATTTCTTGACTGAAGAAAATTGGTTGCTTTTTGAACATGAACCTAATATAACTACACATGAAGAAAATGATTATATGTATATAATAGTTACTCCTGATAAGAGTAAGATAACTGAAAAAACAGATGAAGAAAAACAGTATAAAAATATGCTGGTGACATCAGAAGAACTGTTAAAATCAATAGAATTCATAGAAATTGTAACACTGGAAGAAAGAGATAAAAGAGCAAGTGAGTCTTTTACAGTTGTCCCTCAATTCAAAGCAAAAGATACAAATGGTAATGATGTAGACAACAGTATTTTTGAAGGCAAAAAACTTACAATGATTAATGTATGGGCAACAACTTGTGGAGCATGTGTTAACGAAATGCCAGAATTACAAGAACTGTATAAGGATATGAAAGAAAAAGATATTAATGTAATAGGAATAGTAACAGATGGCTCAGAGGAGCTAGAATTAACAAAAACAATAATTGAAAAAACAGGAGTAGAATATACAAATATAGTACCAGACGATAGTTTGAATGAATATCTAAAGAATTTGACTGCTACACCTACAACAATATTTGTCAACGAAAAAGGTGAAAAGGTAGGAGATATACAGATAGGAGCACCTAGAGAAAATGCAAAAGAGGCTTATGAAGAAGAAATTATTAAGCGCTTAAAATAGTATAAGGTGGGCTATTAGGTGAAAAAGTATATTAGAATTTTTATAATAACATTAAGTTTCGTTTTTATTGGTGTAGGTTTGTATAGAGGTGAGTTAAATGATGTTTTCAAGAAAGCGATTAATGTATGTTTGGAGTGCATAGGAATTGGGTAGATATTTAAGAAGAATTGTTCAAGTAATGACAGCTATTATCACTAATTTACATCTAAAAGGTTTTTCAACAGGTAAAATATATACTGGTAAGATGAAAAAAATATGTGTTCCAGGACTTAATTGTTATTCTTGTCCTGGAGCCCTAGGAAGTTGTCCTATCGGGTCTCTCCAAGCAGTAATTGGAGGAATAAAATATCAATTTTCATTTTATATGATAGGTCTCTTGATGCTGATAGGAAGTTTAGTAGGACGATTTGTATGTGGTTGGTTATGTCCTTTCGGGCTAATTCAAGAACTTATACATAAGATTCCATTACCAAAATTAAAAGTCAACAAAACCTTTAATAAACTAAAATATTTAAAGTATTTAATTTTAGTGATTTTTGTATTCTTGCTTCCCATGTTCTGGGTCAATATTGTTGGTATGGGAAAACCTACTTTTTGTGAATTCATCTGTCCCGCAGGAACTTTGGAAGGTGGAATACCTCTTGTTCTACTAAACAAACCATTAAGAGCAGTTATTGGATTTTTATACACATGGAAAATAGCATTATTGGTTATTACAGTTATACTATCAATTTTCATATTCAGACCTTTTTGCAGATTCATATGTCCACTTGGAGCCATTTATTCATTATTTAATCCTATAAGTTTATATAGATTGAAGATTGATTCAGACAAATGCACAAGTTGTGGTATTTGCAGTAGAAAATGTAAAATGCAAGTTGATGTTTATAAGAATCCCAATAGTCTAGAATGTATAAGATGTGGGGAATGTATTTCAAGTTGTCCCCAGAATGCAATAGAAATAGTTAAACCTAAGTTACCATTAGTAAAAAATAGCAAAAATAATTTGAGGGAAGTTAAATAATTAATATTATATAGATAAGTGTTACTTAATAAAATACCTTTGTGCAGATGATAGTTATATAAAAGTGACTGTCTCACCATATGCTTTTTCGCAGTCCATAATCTAGGACTCTTAGATGCTATTGTGAGACAGTCCTTTTTAGTGTATATATACACATTATTTTGATTGGCTCTTATATTCATATCCCCAAGAGCACATGAAATCTAACATGGGCATTAGGGTTTTACCTTTTTCTGTAATACTGTATTCTACTTTTGGTGGAATTACTTTATAATCTTTTCTATAAATGAGTTTGTCATTTGTTAATTCTTTCAGTTGTTGGCTAAGCATTTTATTGGTAACAGTTGGTATGAATTTTCTGATCTCACCATATCTTTTAACACCTTTTTTAGCTAAAAACCATAGAATCAATGGTTTCCATTTTCCTCCCATTATTGATAAAGTGAATTCGATTCCACACTCTGAACTTGTTAAAGCTTCAATTTTTTCTGATTTGGTTTCCATCTGTAGTCCTCCATTTCTTAAGGGTTTCGTTGATTTATAGTATCTAAAAAGTTACTAGTAACTTAAAAGTAAGTACTTTTATTTTTGCATATATACATTATAATAAACCCATAAACAAAAAAAATCAACTATCAAAGGAGGACATAATAATGTTTCAAGTAAATAATTTTTCAGTAGCACTAGATTTTTTTAAATTAATTATGGGAGAACTTATTGCATTGTTTATTGGAATAAGTTTTCTAGTGGCATTACTTCAAAGATATATTTCAAAACACACAATAAAAAATATATTGACAAAGCCCCGTAAAGGATTTCAAAATATTTTAGGTGCTTTACTAGGTGCAGTAACTCCATTTTGCTCTTGTTCAACTATACCTATACTAGTTGGGTTGTTTAAAAGCGGAGCACCTTTTGGGGGAACAATCTCATTTTTAATATCTTCACCAATATTAAATCCAATGATTATTATTCTTTTCCTAAAATTTTTTGGTATAAAAGTAACTGTAATCTATGCAGTATTCACATTCATTTTTGCAGTTTTAGCGGGTATATTACTAGAAAAACTAGGAATGGAGAAACAAATAAAAAATGTTGCCATAAAAGGTGGACACGACGATGAAATAACTTATGACATTCTTGAAGGAACAAGGAAAGAAAAACATCTACAAGTAATGAAATTAGCATTAAAGGATACCTTTTCACTATTTATAAAGGTTATACCTTATTTATTGGTTGGTGCAGGAATAGGAGCATTCATATATGGATTTGTTCCAGAAGATCTTATAGCAAAAGTTGCTGGACCAGACAATTTATTTGCAGTTCCTGTAGCTTCTATCATAGGAGTTCCTATGTATGTTAGAACAGAGACTATGATTCCAATAGCAAAAGCACTCAATTCATCAGGTATGAGTATAGGAGCTATAATGGCGTTAATAATCGGTGGAGCAGGAGCAAGTATACCTGAAGTTACATTGCTGAATACAATATTCAAGAAAAAGATGGTTATTGCTTTTGTAGTATCAGTATTTCTAGTAGCTACAATTGCAGGATACATGTTTAATCTATTTGCTATATAAAAATAACTTATTGGTAGAGGAGGTGAAAAATATGAGTAAAGAGAAAAAGTCACTTTTGAATAAGCTATTTAAAAATTCAGGAGGATGCAGCTGTGGAATACAAATAGTTGAAGAAGATAAGAAAACTAAAGAGACTAATGAAAAGTCCAAGCAAAAAAAATAATAATATAGATTAAGGGTAGTTTTATATCATTAAACAAAGCAAACAGCACTTTTATTAATAAGAGTGCTGTTTGCTTTGTTATAACAAAATTTAAAAAAATAGCTACTTGACAATAATTATTAAAAATGAACTAATCTATAATGTAATATAAAACTATTGACTTTTAGTGCCTACAATAATATACTTGTTGTAGGCACTAAAAGGGAGGTGAATACACAATGCCTAAAAAAATGGGGCGTCCGCTATCTGATAATCCTAAGGATAAGGCGATACGAATACGTGTTGATAAAGATACATTGGATAGATTAGATTGGTGTGCTGTAAAGCTTAATTCTAATCGTTCTGATGTCATCCGAAAGGGGATAGATAGGATAGCAGATGAGCTTAAGGACAAATAAAAGAAGTAGTGACTTGTCGCTAAACTAGAACACTACTTCTACACCCTCCACAATAAGCAGAGGTAAATATATTATACATCCGTTTATTGTGGAATTCAATGCATTTTTATTGATTGCACGATTAAAGGAGGATTATATGAAACCAATAATAGAACAATTATTTAACGGAGAAATTGATTCGTTTAAGAATTTCATCGGAACAGATGAATATAATAAATGCAGTTCAGAAGTCATTAAGGAAGAAAATGAATTTTTAAAACAAATTAGCCAAGAGCAAAGACAAATATACGATAAACTATTGGATATAAAATCACAACGTTCTGTAGTAGGGAATAAAATCCACTTTGTCTATGGCTTTAAAACAGGCTTTAAGTTAGCCTATGAACTGTTGTATGACGAAGATAATAACTAGAATACTAATGTTGAAAAATATCTTAATATAATCAAAAAATACATAAATTGATACTAATGTGCTATATATAGCATATTATATAAGTAAGAAAAATGACTCCACTACGCTTGTGAAAGCTGTTGGTGATTTTTATCTCTATAGATGAGAGTATAGGGCATGTAACTGTTAATAATTACATGCCCTCATACTTGGCTTGCTTATTTGATAATTGTATAAAATAGACCGATAAGACAAATAAACCATGTCTTATCGGTTTTTTGTCTGTTATGAAATAAGCTATAGATTAAGACTTATTCACATTTTTTCATTTGTAAGGTTTATTTAAGGTTTAGTTTAATCACGTGAAAGTTTGGGATGCTATAATCTTTCTGTATTCAAAAAAAGGAGGCATACTTAGATGATTTCTTGGGAACTAAAAAAGATATTTAAAGCAAAAATAGGCTTGATAATTATTGCATTATTCGTTTTTCTGTCTGGAATTATATTTTTAATAAAACCCACACTAGAAACAGAACACTCATTCCGGGATGAAAACTATAGATTAGTTATAGATACAAGACCTAAACAAGAGATTGCACAAGAGAAGTATAATAACAAAATAATACAGATGAATCAAATTTTGAACGCATCCCAAAATGATGAAACAGCCAGTGGGTTTTCTAAGAAGATGCGGGAACAACTAAAGAATATTAAATATGAAGAATACAAAGATGTAGATTTCTACAAAGTCATGGATCATAGAATAGATTATCCATTAATGTCAGCTATCATAATTATTATTTTGATTTTAATATTCTCTAATATATATACAGATGAAAAAATATCAGGTGTAGACAATATAATACTATCATCCAAAAACAAATTCAAGGAATTATATTCAAAAGTAGCATTAGCAGTAACATTACCTATAGTATTGTATAGTATCTATTTGTTAGTTACTTTCATAATAACTGTTGTTCAATATGGGTTGCCTGTGAATGGAGAATTGGGAGCATTTCGAATATCTGACATGGGATTTCTTTTTAATAAGGCTTATACCATTAATGAGTATCTACTATTAAAAATTATGACAATGACAGGTGTATTCATCAGTATATCAGTAGCAGCTTGTTTTTTTTCATTGATATCCTCTACTTCTTTGGCATCTATAAGTGCTGTTCTAATATTCATGGGTCTAGGTAGAGTATGTACCCTCATGAAATTTTTACCTTATCCATTGCTTAGTATACTGACAAAAGGAAATTATGAAGAGCTAATACTTTATCCTGATAGATTCATTGGAATGTATGCTGGAGAAATTAGTATATTGGGAAGAGATTTTGGAGTAATCAATGTGTGCAATGTTGTTCTGATAGCGACTATTTTCACAGGAATTTTATTTAGTGTGTTGGCGATCAAGAAAAAATTGAATAGATAATATGAGGAGGAGAGTCATGAATAGATTAGAAATACAAAATATAACTAAAACATATGGTGAAAAAAATGCGAATGATAATATAAATATAACACTTGAAAATGGTGTGTACGGACTTCTAGGACCTAATGACACTTTTAAGGTAATGAAACAGCCTATGACCAATAATGATATAGAGGCAATTATAATTGCATTGAAAGGACTAGAGACTACTCTTGAAAATGAACAGATAACGAAGACTCTAAAAATAAATCCTTGTCATCCGATAATAATGAGATTATAAGTATAGACTTTAGTATAATAAATGAAAATCAATGTATAAGCAAATATATGAGAGTACTGTCAGATGCTATTGTCAACAAAAAAATGGTAACAGTTATATATTGTAATGCAGACCAATTGATTACTAAACGAAATATTGAACCAGTTATGCTTAAATATATGTGGTACACATGGTATGTAGCTGCTTACTGCTTGGATAAACAAGATTACAGAATTTTTAAACTAAACAGGATTCAGGAGATAGTACAATCAAATATAGATTTTGGATGTGATGTGTTTTATGAAGTTTTTGGAGATGAAGTACCTGCAAGGATGACCTTGACAACAGATTTCTTTGATGATAGGTGTTTATGTATGATGGATGCAGTTGCGTATAAAAAGAAATAACAAGTTAATATAATACCAATAGCAAGGGACTGTACATATGAGACAGTCCTTTTTGTATTTGTCAATTGTTGTAGATATATAGCTATAATGGTTGAATTAAGGATAGAAGTTTGTTATACTAAAATACAGACCAGATGGTTTGTTTATCTGGTTGTATAATATTGAAGGAAGGTCATTAGATTGAATAGGGAAGAACAAAACAAAAATAGTAGAAAAAAGATCTTGGAAGCCAGCTTACAGGAATTTGGTGAAAAAGATTATACGTCAGCATCCATCAATAATATATGTAAGAATCATAATATTTCTAAAGGGATGTTATTTCACTATTACAAAAACAAGGATGAGATTTTTCTTCTCTGTGTGGAGAAGCTTTTTATTGATTTAAGTAATTATTTAAAGGATAACTTTAAGATATTACATTCAAACATGGAAGATAATTTTAGAGATTTTATTCAAAAAAGGTTTATTTTTTTTCATCAATATCCTTATTATGAGCAGATATTTTATTCGTCAACCTTTAATCCGCCAAAACATTTGATATATGAAATAAATTTGTTAAGAAAACCCATTGATGAAACTAATAAAGAGTTCTGGTGTGAAATTATAGGACATCTTAATTTAAAACCAGATATAATTATAGATGATGTAATTGATATGATTATAGGTATAGGGAATCATCTGCATATTAAAATTCAGCAGAATAATACTCAATATATGGAGGGTGAATCCTGGGTGGTAGAGAAATATACAACAGAATATGTGAAAATGATAAATATGCTTTTATACGGAATAATAGATTAAGCAGTTGTGGAGGAAATGAACATGGTAAAAGGAATAATATTATTGATAGGTTTTATTTTTATTGCAATGATTGTTGGTAAATTGGTAGCAAAAGCAAAAATGCCTGCTATACTGGGATGGTTATTGACTGGGATGATAATTGGACCATATGCTTTGGGATGGTTAAGTAATAGTATGATGCATAGTACATGGTTCCATATCATTAGCAGTATTTGCGAAGTGACAGTAGGACTTTTTATAGGTACGGAATTGATTTGGAAGGATCTTAAGAAATCAGGTAAGCAGATTATAACAATATGTTTTACAGAAGCTTTTGGGACATTCTTGATTGTCACTATAGCTTTTGGGTGTATCTTTGCATTTATGGATATTCCAATATATTTAGCGTTCATTTTTGGCGCTATTGCATTAGCAACTGCACCAGCACCTTCTTTATCCATAATCAATGAGTATAAAGCGAAAGGACCAGTTACAAGAACGTTGATGCCTTTAGCTATCCTAGATGATGTAATTGCATTGATTGTTTTCTTTTTGGTAGTAGGGATAGTATCTAATGTTTTGGCTGGTGGAGGTATGCCCTTGTACTATGCACCACTTATGATAGTTTTGTCTATTGTAGTAGGTATTGTAACAGGGTTTTTAGCATCAATTGTATTAAAAAAAGAAGTAGGTAGTAAAAGCACGATTATATTAGTATTGGCATGTCTTGTTATGGTAACTGGAATTGGGATGTATATTAATGAATATCTTCTACCAGAACCTATGATGAATCTAATGCTTGTTGGTGTTACTTTTTCAACTGTTTTTGCAAACCTCATACCAAAGGAAAGACTAGAGCAGATAATGAAGGATGTAAATATCGTGGTTATGTTAGCTATGGTTATTCTCATTATTAATCTTGGAGCACCATTAGATTTTCATTTGATTACGGGAGCAGGTATTTTTACAGCAGTTTATATTGTTGCTCGTGCCATTGGTAAATTAGGAGGAGCATATATTGGTGCTGTGATTTCTAAAGCACCAGTAACAGTGAAAAAATATCTAGGGCTTACATTATTGCCTCATTCAGGTGTTTCACTTATTTTTACAGGTATTGCAGTAAGTACTCTTATGCAACCAGCTCCTGAATATGCTAAGATAATTCAAGGGACCATTGCTGCGGCAGCTGTTATTAATGAAGTGATAGCGGTGATTTTGGCTAAGCAAGGATTTAGATTGGCGGGAGAATTAGATGGTGATAAAATGGAACAGAAACATATAGATGAGATGAAAGTAATTGTTGATTAATATCAATTATGTCAGAAAAAGAGTTTTGTTCTGACGTGGCTTTTGCAAAATAGTATATGTATATGTTACGCCAGCTACTTGCTCGTCCTGAGCTCATCAAATAATAATGGACATCGAGTCCATAATTATTTCTGACAGTCCAGTAGGGCTGTCAGATTAAAAGCTGGGTTCGGCGTCCTGCCTCACTACTTCACATATACATATACTATTTTGCTTGTAGTCATCGTCAATATACTTACAAAACTCTTTTTCTTCTAAATAGTAGAACTATTGGCTACTTCAAATTTTATCTATAAAATCAGAGTGACTTATATAGTCACTTTTATATTGACAAATAGAGGTTACAAGAGTAAACTGTATATGTGTAGGTTACGAATGTAACCTGAGAGGAGAAATTGTATATGAGTAAATTGGTTTCCAAAATTTCTGATTCTGAGCTTGAAGTTATGCGTGTTCTATGGGAAGCTGGAACTGAACTTCCTATTGCGGATATTAGGAAGACACTTGAGATAAGAAGTGATTGGGATACATCTACAATAAAAACATTGCTTAGGAGACTTTGTAAGAAAGAAGTTGTTCTAGCAACAAAGAAAGAAGTATTCTACTATAAACCTCAGGTAACAGAAAATGAATATAATGAATATAGTACACAAAAATTAATTGATAAGTTGTATTCAGGTAGTGCCAAGAATCTTATAGCATCCCTTTTGGGGAGTAAGAAACTTGATGATGAAGATATAGAAGAATTACGTACATTATTTAAAGTAGGTGATGATAGTGAATGAGATATTGAAGCTAATACTATCCCTTTCATTATCAGGTAGTATTCTTGCATTATTGTTTTTTGCTATAAAACCATTTGTTAAATATAAACTATCTAAGATTATACAATATATAATATGGATTATAATTCTATTAAGGTTTATTGTCCCTATTTCTTTTGAAGATAGTGTAATGAATAAGGTATTCAATAGTAGTGAAAGTCAGATAGAGATTATTACGCCTAAAAATGCTGCTGAGATTAATGAATCAGATAAGAATTCAATAATGCCCAATGTGGCACAAGAGGTTGAAAAATATAAATCAAAAATTGCTTATATTACTGGTATGGGTGATAAAGGATTGAAAAATATTGCTGACAAATATATCTTGAACATATGGATATTGGGGGTAGTCATAGTTTTTACTAAAAACATATATTCATATATTAGATTCTTGATACATTTGAAGAAGTCTAATAAACTTGTTGGAGATAATGAAAATAGGTTATTAAACAGTTTGCTTGATGGAATCAGTAATGTAAGATTTTTTCGGAATCCAGATGTTGCAACACCTATGTTAATAGGGATTATTAGACCTTGCATTGTAATTCCTGATGAGGAATATACAGAAACACAACTTAAGAATATTCTTCTTCATGAGACTACACATTTAAAACATTTTGATATATGGGTAAAATGGTTAACCATGATTGTTACTTCTATCCATTGGTTCAATCCTATGATGTATTTCATGAAAAAAGAAATCAATAATGCATGTGAATTAGCATGTGATGAAACAGTTATCAAAAATCTAAGTAATGAAGAAAAACAAGCATATGGTGATACCTTGATATATGTTATTGCAGAGCATAAATATTCTAATTCAGTATTACAGGCAACTATGTGCGAGGAGAAAAAGACTTTAAAAGAAAGGTTAATATCTATTATGAAGTATAATAAGAAATCAAAGATTGCGATAATTTTCTCTGCCATTTTAGTAGTAGCAGTTATAGTTGTTTCATTATTGCTGGGTACAGGAGTTATCAAAGGAGATGATTCGCCTCCTAATATCTATGTCAGTGCAGAAAGACAAAAGACTAAAGAAGCAATTAGAGGTAGTTATTCTTGGAAAAAAGGGAATGAACATATACAAGCAGACTCAATCAATCCAACTGATTTTGATTATAGATTTGATAATATAGTATCAGTTGCTAGTGGGGAACAACTAATTATAAGTACACAAAAGTTAAAAAACGATAAGAAGTACGATTTTACTATTGAAGATATATCTATATATAAGGATAATCAATTAATGGAAACGGATATGATTGATCCTAGTTTCATGGATGGGAACTTGTATATTCAATCACCTAATGAAAAAGGCGAATATATTTATGTTTTGACACTAAAATATGATAAAGGAATAGTTACATATGGATTTGTAGTAAGAGTCAATATGCTTACTTATGATTTGGAAAGTTTATCAGAATATAAAACCCCATATGTAGGTGACAGTAGTAAAGTAAGCCATATAGCAGGGTATTTACCATCTCCAGAAAAGACTTTTATGCAGCACTATACATCTATGGAAACAAGTGAAAGACCGTATAGTTTGACCATATTTTATGAATTGGCTCCTGATCTAGAATATAAGGGAGAATGGCCTATAGTAACTCCAAATTCAATTTTCCAGACTAATTCAAGAATTAATGCATTAGTTGTATTTTCCATGATTGATAATCTAGATATAGTAACCTTTGCTTTTCGTAATTCAAGGTCAGATGGAAGTCTAGATCAATCAAAATATAATACTTCTTTTACATTTCCAAGAGAAGCTTTCAAAGAATATGGAGATCTTACAGAACTAGGTAACAATTTAGATTTACTAAAAGAAGTATTGAATGACTTATAAATAAATACTATATTTTACTTCTACTAATAAAATAATATTAAAAGAGTACACATCTTTTGGGGTGTGTATTTTTTTCTTGACAAAATAGTATGCCTGTATTACTATATTTAGTATACCTGTATTACAAAAAGCTTAATGTTAATAACTAATAAATACTTAAATCTATTCAAGAGGTGATTATTTTATGAAAACTATTATTAATGAATTTATGGAAGTTTCTAGTGTTTATATGGAACTTATTAAAAAAACAGAGAAAGTCAAAAGGAATTATAATGGAATTGAGTTGTATCCGTCAGAAATCCACACTTTAGTATTTATCCAAGATAATATCGACAATAATATGACTACAATAGCCAAGAGATTAGGAGTAACAAAAGGTGCAATTTTCAAGATTATACAGAAATTAGAAAAGAAGGAGTTATTGATAAGATATAAAAAGGTTGATAACAATAAAAACACTTATTTTGAGTTAACCAAAAAAGGCATATTGGCATATGAAGGACATGAGAAATTTCATAAGAATTTTTTTGATGAACCATCAAAAGAATTTACACAATTTGTAACTGATAATAAGGAAACCATACAGAAAATGTTCGCTTATTCAAAAGAGTACTTAAAGGAACATATAGAAAAACTAGATAGTGAAGAATAGGAGAGGATCATAATTATGTTAAAAACTAATATAGACAATATAGCAAACCCTTCCAGTGGTTTAATTATAATAGGAATTCTAAAAGGATATTTAAAACATCCAAAATCATTTTTCATAAAAACAATACTTACTTTTAAGAAGTTCAAGAAAAGTATTGAGATGGATTTACCAAAGGAATTTATTAATTCCAGTGGATTGATTGCTTGGTTATACATAAGACTAAAAAAAGAAGTTGGAAAAGATAAAGCTTTTGAGATAATAAGAGCTACTATACTGTGTTCAGGACTTGCAGTTCAACAAGCCAACTTTAGGAACGTAGAAGCAGAGAGAACTTTCGAAAATCTTGTGAAATATCAAAAACGTGTAAAGAATGAAGGTACGACAAAACTTAATAAAATGGAGATTATTGAGGAAACAGAAAGCAAATATGTTTATAAAGTTACTAAATGTATGTTTTATGAGTTTTTCAAATATTTGAAGGTACCAGAACTCACTACTATAATGTGCAGTATTGATAATGCTATTTTTAATACGTATTCCCCAGAAAAAATTACTTTCCATCGTGATGGAATCAATAATAGGATGGTAGATGGTGCTTGTGAATGTATGTTTGTAATTGAAAACAATGTAAAATAAATATAATGTTAATCTAGGTTGGATATCTGAATCCAGCCTTTTTTAGTATATATACTAACCGGTGCATGGTCACTGTAGATTTCTTTACAATCATATAATTATAAGCTAAAATTAATATAGGTATCGCTGATTATGTGTAAATGTAAATAAATCACTACATCATAATCACCCAAAACAAGTTATAAGTGGATTCAGCCCTTGAAGTATTGAACTTGGAAAACAAACATTTTAATTGGTAGTTTTAAAATTTTATTATAAGTAAGGTAGGTGAGTTATATGATTGTTTTTTATGGTATTTGTCTATTTGCAATAATATACTTAGCAGTACGATTGGCAATAAGGCCGTTAATTCCTATTGAAAATAAAGATATGTCTAAAGAAGATGAAATAAGTATTATTGATCTAAAAAATCTAGGATTATTTGACAACGAAGAGATGGAAGAGATATTAATATTATTTCAAACTAAGGGCAAAGATAACAAGAATAAGATTAGGTATGAGAAATATCTTGATATACTCATTCAATTAAATAATCTAGGTTATCTTAATGAAGACCAGTTACAAGATAAAATAGATAAATTAAAAGATTGTAAGTCTAACAATTTCAAATTCAAGGAAGTTAATACTTTCTATAATTAAAATCCTTATAGTGTATCACTAGATACACTTTTTTTAATGAGATTATGATAAAATTACCTCACCAATGAAAATGAATTTCGTTTTCACAAACCATTAGATACAGGAGGTAATAAATTGTACAGCATAGGAATTGATATAGGATATTCAGCAATAAAAATAATATTGATGGATAGTAACTGTAAAATTAAATATAGTAAATATCTGTTACATAAAGGTAAAGTAAAGCAAATCCTAATTAAAACACTTGAAGATGTATTAATACAGTATAATAACGAAGATATAAAATTAGGAGCTGTCACTGGTAACGGGAGTAAGTTTTTATCTAAAGGAAATAAAGCTGAGTTTGTTAATGAAGTTGCATCAATAGTAGAGGGGAGTACTAAAATAGATGGCAACATTAAATCAATCATCGATATTGGTGGAGAGAGTGCTAAATATATTACAGGTTTTGAAGGAATGGATAAATCTAAAATACAGATAGCCATGAACTCCAATTGTTCTGCTGGAACAGGTTCATTTTTAGAAGAACAGATGTCAAGGCTTAATCTGAAGTTAGAAGATTATTCACTATATGCCAACAGAGCTAAATCAATACCTAGAATAGCAGGTAGGTGCAGTGTTTTTGCTAAAACAGACATTACTCATCATCAACAGGAAGGAGTATCCGTTGATGACATTTTACTTGGCTTGGCATATGCGGTGATTAAGAATTATAGGGGAGCTATCATCAAAAAACTGCCACTTACAAAACCAATTCTTTTTTCAGGTGGCGTAGCTCATAATCAAGGTATAATTACCGCTCTAAAAGATGTGCTTAATCTGGAGGATGGAGATTTGATTATACCAGAACACTTTAGCAATATTGGGGCTTATGGAGCAGCAATAATAGCTAAAAACGATGAGCTAAATATTAATCTTATAGATTTACTGAACTATGTAAAATCTAATGAAGATTATAGTAATGAAGATAATGAGGTTAAACTGCCGAAATTAATTGAGTATGGTAATGGTGATAGTTTTAATAAGCATATATATAAATCTATAGAAGATGAAACAAAACGCTTGGATTGCTATTTAGGTATTGATATAGGGTCTACCAGTACTAATCTAGTTCTGATGGATGAGAACAAGGAAATCATTTCCTATAAATATCTAAAAACTCTAGGTAATCCAATAGAAGCCGTTAGATTGGGCTTGAAAGTATTAATGAAAGAATTCGGTGATAAAGTTAATGTTATAGGTGTGGGTACTACTGGTTCTGGTAGATATATGATAGGTAAATTCATAGGAGCAGACGTTGTAAAAGATGAGATTACTGCTCAAGCCAAAGCAGCCGTAACAATAGATAAAAGTGTTGATACCATTTTTGAGATTGGAGGGCAAGACTCAAAGTATATATCTATCAAGGATGGTGTGGTAACTGACTTTCAGATGAATAAGATATGTGCAGCTGGAACAGGGTCTTTTATTGAAGAGCAAGCTAAGAAATTCAATATTCCTATAAATGAATTTGGAGATATGGCTCTTGATGGGGATACCCCTATTAATCTAGGAGAAAGGTGTACTGTTTTCATAGAAACCAGTATTGCTTCCAATATATCAAAAGAAGCTAAAATGGAGAACATTGCTTCTGGACTTTGCTATTCAATTGTCAAAAATTATATTGGAAGAGTAGTAGGACAGAAAAAGATAGGTAATAAGATATTTTTGCAAGGAGGAGTCGCATTCAATCAAGGTATAGTCAATGCTTTTAGAGCATTAACTGGAAAAGATATCGTTGTTCCACCTTTCTTCAGTGTTACAGGAGCATATGGGGCTGCTATATTGGCTAAAGAGGGTATGACAAATAAGAAAACCAAGTTTAAAGGTTTTAATATTGAGAATAAAGAGTTCCTAGAAAGACATAGAGAGGATAAATTAAAGCAAGATAATACTTCAATATTTAATAACAAAGTTACAGAAATAGTATTTGACGGTTATAAAAATAATGTTGATGGTAATAAGAAAACTGTTGGGATACCAAGAGCACTTTTTACATTTGGTATGTTTTCCATGTTTCATGGTATTTTCAAAGACCTGGGATTCAATGTTGTATTATCTGAACCTACCAATGAAGAGACTATTCGTCTAGGGCAACAATATGCACTTGATGAGACCTGCTATCCTGTAAAACTAATAACTGGTCATGTAGCAGAATTAGTAGGAAAAAATGTTGATTATATATTCTTCCCTGATTTATTTTCAGTAGATCATCCAGGTTCCAAGAGCAGAGTTAATTATGGTTGTGCTTTCATGCAGTTAGCTTTTAAGGTTATGAATCAAACTATGGAGTTGGATAAGAAAGGAATACAATTATTATCTCCAACTTTTGCCTTTAATCTAGGAAAGAAATTTATGATGGAGAGTTTTTCTAAGATGGGAAAACAATTGAACAGAAGCAAGGAGCAGATTCAGAAGGCACTAGGCAAAGGTACAGAAGCTTACTATAGATTTGAAGAAAAGATGGAGGAAAATGGTAAGGAAGTTCTTGGGTCAATAAAACCGGAAGAAAAGGTATTCGTTATGATATCAAAGATTTACGGAGTTGCCGATCCAATGTTAAATATGGGAATACCTTCAAAACTTATGGATATGGGATACAAGGTAATTCCATTCTATGATTTACCAGAAGGAGATGTTTCAAAAGAATACCCTAATATGTTCTGGCCTTTTGGTCAACATATATTAGAACCAGCAAAGCTTGTTAAAGAACATCCTAATCTATATGCTATATTGTTGACGCATCATGGCTGTGGACCCGATTCAATCATTTCACACTATTTTAGAGAAGAAATGGATGGTAAACCTTATCTTCACATTGAAGTAGATGAACATTCATCAGGTGTGGGAGTAATAACGAGAGTAGAAGCTTTTATTAACAGTCTCAATTCAATAGGTGTAAAAAAAGCAAATCCAGTAGAGGTCTATCAAAAAAAGATTGTGCATAAAGAGACAAATGTAAAATATTCTTTGAAGGATATAGATGAAGATACAATAGTTTATCTACCTTATTTATATCCCTATTCAGATATTTTCAAGGAGCTTTTGATCAATTACAAAATAGATGCAAGGACATTACCAGAAACAAGCCAAAGTTCTATATATATGGGAAGGAAATTCACAATTACGGAAGAGTACTTTTCTTTGACGGCTTTATTAGGAGATGTTTTTACAGAACTTGCTTCACTAAAAGAAAAAAATAAGAAGATAGCATTCCTGATACCACGTAATGAGGGAACTGAGACAGATGGACAGTATGGTAGATTACTTAGAACTAAACTTGATGAGGAAGGGTATAAGGATGTAGATGTAATCTCTCCTTTTATGGAAGATGTGTTAAATACCCAGGAAGACTATGTAACTTCAATATGTTTAGGCTTGTTAGCTGGTGATATAGTAAGGGCAGCGACGAAAGATTATAGAGATAAATATTTGAAGGATATTCTAAAGGTGATTAAGAGCAATAATCTTACAGTTGATGAATTAATTAAGATAGCTAATGAAGTCCGTGAAGATTCAAAATCCATTAAGTACAATAAAAAGATTTTAGCTGTTGGAGAAGTTTGGATACTATATAACCATATTCTCAATAATGATGTTTTTGACAAATTAGAAGATAAAGGACATAAAATAGTTTATAGCCCTTTAAGTGAAACCATGTGGCTCTTCTGGAAAGACTTCTTGAACCACAATATAAATGAAACCAGTGTTGTTCAGCAGCAAAGATTAGCTAGGTTCAAGGAAAATATTAGATTGATATCAAGAGCTTTATCAAGTCAATCGCCCTTTGAATATGAGATAGACAATCTGGTAGAAACAGCAGATAGGACTATAGGTTATTATTCAGGAGCGAATGGAAGATATAGGGAAGCAAAAGTGTTAGGTCAGCTTAATGGAATAGATGGAAACATAACTGTGGCATCTATGTATGAAAATACAGGTATTGTACTAGGTATATTGCATAAAGGATTTGAACAGGGTAACGAGAAACCTATTCTTAATCTTACTTTTGATGGTAATAAAAATGAGAATCAGGAAACCAAAATTGAATCATTCATGTATTATTTATAAGTTGTATTGTTGAAGAATTATTGAAGGAGGTTGATTAAATGGATAAAAAGAATAGATGTATGAATGAACATCCATACAATCACAAAAAAACACATAGACGTGGTCCTAGCAGTTATCATATGCATAATCCCGATGTGGTGTTTAATGAATTAAATATTAAAAAGGGAGATAGTTTCCTCGATCTAGGTTGTGGGTCAGGAGATTATTCAATACAGGCGGCTGGATTGGTTGGAGAGTTAGGTATGGTCTATGCCCTTGATATATGGGGGGAAGTACTGGAAGGACTTAATGAACGTGCAGGTGAAAATGGAATAACAAATATTAAGACTAAGGTTTGTAATATAAAAGAGAATATTAATCTAGATGATAATAGTATTGATATTTGCTTTATCTCAACAGTTCTTCATACTATTGATTTAAGTATAGATGGAAAAAGGTTGTTTGATGAGATTGATCGTGTATTGAAACCAAGGGGACGAATTGTTATTATTGAATGTAAAAAAGGTGACTATCCAGTTGGACCACCAATGAGTTGTCGTATATCACCAGAAGAATTTAAAGAATTCTTTTTGCCCTATGGTTTTGAAAAAAATAGCTATGTGGACTTAGGATATAATTATATGATTTCTTTTAAAACTAAAATCTTAATATAGGACAGTAATAGGATGTGTAACATATTACCTAAATATTGGTAAAAACTGTATTGGAGCTATTGGAGTCTATAGATGATATGAAATCTATAGACTCCTTTTATACTGCACAAATATAACATTTTCCCACATTCTCAGCTAATTTATTACTAAAACACAAAATATAATTTATAAAAATGTATATAAATGTTGACTTAATGTTGGATAATGTGGTAAAATGTAAATAACAATTTAACAAATGTGGTTAAATGTGATTTGTATTTATTGCTAAGATTATTATTCTACATATTAAAAAGTTGTTTATTATAACATATCAAGAGGAGATGTAAAATGTTAGCTATAGATAGATTGAAAAAGATTGAAGAACTATTAAAAGAAAATGGAAGTATTGTCATAAGTCAACTAAGTGATATGTTGGATGTATCAGAAGAAACCATAAGAAGAGATTTGGAGAAATTAAGTAAAACCATGAAATTCAGACGTGTTCGTGGAGGAGCTTATTTATACGAATCCTCTGATACAGAAGTACCTGTTAAGATAAGAGAACAGATATACATAAAAGAAAAACAGGTCATTGGTGCAAAGAGTGTCAGCTTCATTGATGATGGAGATACCATTATGCTTGATAGCAGCACAACAGCTCTTTATATAGCAAAAAATTTGAATCTAAGCAAGAAAAAAGTGACTGTAATTACTAATTCCATAAAAATAGCAAATGAACTAGCTGACAATTCCTTAATAAAAATCATTAATCTAGGTGGTACCTTAAGACGAAGAACAAAATCTTATGTAGGCTATATGACAACAGATAGTTTAATGGATCTGTCAGCAGATAAAGCTTTTGTAAGCTGTTCTTCCGTAAATGTGAAATTCGGTGTAACAGATAATCATAATTTGGAAGCTAGAGTAAGAAAAGGTATGCTTAATAATTCAGTGAAAAAATTTTTAGTTGTGGATTATACAAAATTTGAAGAACCAGCAGTTAACAAAATATGTGACATAAAGGATATAGATGTAATTATTATAGATAGAAAATTATCTAATGAACAGCTTGATGTCCTTAAAAAACATAAAATAGAAGTTGTATGTTGTGAAGAATAGGAGTGAATCACATGCAAAATTTCGAATGTAAACTAGGAACAAGAGTCGTTTTTGGTGAAGGCAGAGAAAATGAAGTTGGAAAATATGTAGCTGGATATAGCAAAAAAGTCTTGATACATTACGGTGGAGATTACCTGAAAGAATATGGAATACTTGACAGGATTACCAAATCACTGGAAGAAAACAATATAGAATATGTTATTTTTGATGGTGTTGTACCTAACCCAAGATTATCTCTAGTAAATGAGGGAATCAAGATATGCAGGGAACAGGATATTGACTTTATTCTTGCTGTTGGAGGCGGAAGTGCAATAGATTCTTCAAAAGCGATAGCTTTGGGAACTATGTATGATGGAGATGTGTGGGATTTCTATACAGGACAAGCAACTCCAGAAAAAGCTTTGAAAGTGGGAGTAGTGCTGACTATACCAGGTTCTGGTTCAGAAATGTCCGAAAGCAGCATTATCACTAATGAAAAAGAGAACCTGAAATGTGGTATTGATACAGAAGTGATAGTCCCTGAATTTGCAATACTTAATCCAGAGATGTGTTATACCATTCCACCATATTTATTATCCTGTGGAATAGCAGATACATTAACTCATCTATTTGAAAGATATTTTACACCAACTAAAAATGTGGTAATAACTGATTACTTGATTGAAGGAGCAATGAAAGCATTACTGGAAATAGGACCTAAGCTTAAAAAAGATCCTAAAAACTATGATTATTGTGCTGAATTCATGTGGATTGCGACAATAGCCCACAATGGTACTATGGATGTGGGAAGAGCTTCTGACTGGGGTTCTCATAGAATCGAGCATGAAATAAGTGCTCTATACGACATTACTCACGGTGGTGGTATGGCAATAATATACCCTGCATGGATGAAATACGTTAAGAATCAAGATATAGACAGGTTCAATCAGTTAGCAACTAGAGTATTTGGAGTTGATAATACTGATAAAGAAGAAGCAGCAGACCAAGGAATTAATAAAGTGGAAGAATTCTTTAGAACTCTAGGACTGAAAACTACATTGACAGAAGCAGATATTCCTTTGGATAGATTTGAGGAAATGGCTGAAAAAGCAGTTGGCGAAGCTGGATTCGTTGGTAGATTCAAAAGACTTGAAGTAAAAGATATCATAGAAATACTAAACATAGCAAAATAGGCATTCATTATAATAGAATTAATCAGAAATACATATGTGAAAGGGGTTATTAATAAGATGAAGTTTGAAGAAGAAAGAAAATTATTAGTAGAATATGGAAAGAAAATGGTTGATAGAAATCTGACCAAAGGATCTGGTGGAAATCTTAGTATTTTCATTAGAAAGGAAGGATTGATGGCAATTACTCCAAGTGGAATTGATTATTATGAAATGAAGCCTGAAGATATTGTCATAATGGATTTGGAAGATAATGTTGTTGATGGTGACAAAAGACCTTCATCAGAATACTCAATGCATAGAATTTTCTATAAAGAGAGAGATGATATAGATTCAGTTGTTCATCTTCATTCAGTATATTCAACAATACTTGCATGTCTACGACAGGAGCTGCCAGCAACTCACTATCTAATAGGAGTATCAGGAGGTGAAAATGTAAGATGCGCTAAATATGCTACATATAGTACTGAAGAACTCGCCGAGAATGCATTTGAAGCCATGAAAGACAGAAACGCTGTATTCTTAGCTAACCATGGATTATTGGTAGGTGCTAAGAGCTTATCTAGTGCCTTCGGAAAAGCAGAAGAGATTGAGTTATGTGCAGAGGTTTATTATAGAGCAAAATCTATAGGTGAACCTGTAATACTCGATACGCAAGAAGTCAATAAAATGTTAAAGATGTTCCAAGGATATGGACAAAGAGCTTAGGATTGTTACATAGTGTTTTAATTGAGATTTACTATAAAACTACTAAACATTAAGGAGAGGTCAGACATGAACAATAACAAAGATAATAGTAATAGTAATTTTAAAGGATTATTACCATTAATAGTGTTCTTGGTATTATTTATGGGCACAGGCATTATAACAGGAGATTTTAGTAGTATGCCATTGCTGGTAGCATTTATTTTTGCATCAGGATTTGCTTTATTATTGGATAAAAAAGGTGGTAAAACAAGCTTTGGAGAAAAAGTAGCAATATTTACTAGAGCTGGTGGTGAAGAAACAATTATTTTGATGGTAGTCATATTCATATTAGCAGGAGCTTTCTATTCTGTAGCAGATGCTATGGGAGCAGTAAACTCAATAGTTAACCTAGGATTAACAGTATTGCCTGTCAATATGATCTTACCAGGAATATTTATCATTGGATGTATCCTGTCATTTTCAATGGGAACATCAATGGGTACAATCACAGCATTAGCACCAATTGGTGTTGGTATCGCTAATCAAGCGGATATCAGTATGGCTCTAGTATTAGCGACAGTTGTAGGTAGTGCAATGTTCGGTGATAACCTATCATTCATATCTGATACCACAATTGCTGCAACAAGAACTCAAAATGTAGAACTAAGGGATAAGTTCAAGTCTAACATTCTTATTGTTCTACCAGCAGTAATCATAACACTTATAATATTAGCTATGATTCCAGTTGATGTAGTAAGCTTAGAGAGTGTTGATTATTCATTAATTAATATATTACCTTATGTAGCTATAATAGTTAGTGCATTGATAGGACTTAATGTAATGGCTGTATTAGGAATAGGTATTGGTGTTGGTTCAATCATAGGTTTAATCAATAATAGCTTTGATGGCGTTGGATTATTAGGAGTTTTACAAAGAGGTATGGGATGGATGGAAGATCTATCAATGATAGCAATAGTTGTTGCTGGTCTAGTTGGACTAATGAAATATTATGGAGGAATAGATTATCTATTAGAAAAAGTTACTGCCAAAGTAAAAGGTAAAAAAGGTGGACAATTCGGAATTGCAGCCTTAGTTGGATTAATTACAGCAGCTACAACTAATAACACAATCTCAATCCTTACAGCAGGACCATTAGCAAAAGATATATCTGAAGAATATGATATCGACCCAAGAAAAACTGCCAGTCTATTAGATATCTTTTCAGCAGCAGTACAAGGACTTATACCTTATGGGGGACAGCTGTTATTGGCAGCAGGGTTAGGACATATTTCACCTGTTGAAATAGTACCGTATTCAATATATTCAATATTAATGTTAATAATTGGTAGTATATCTATTATTATTGGATTCCCTAGATATAAAAGAGCTAGAAAATAATATATAGATTCATTGAAGAAAATAATTTAATAAGGATAACAACAACAGAATATACCATATATAATGTGGAGAGCATTATATATGGTACATTCATAAGAAATTTTACAGGGTAAACGAACACAGGAGGTAAAAGCAATGATGGAAAGAGTAGATAAAGATCTTGCATTTATGTTAAGATATGAAAATGTTGCTTGGTATGAAGATGGAAAAGTAAAAATATTAGATCGTAGAATTTATCCAACAGAAGTTAGATTTGTTACTTGCGAGTCTCATCAGGAAGTAGCCCAGGCTATAGCTGATATGGTAACCCAGAGTGCAGGACCTTATACAGCAGCAGGAATGGGAATGGCACTTGCAGCTTATGAGTGTAGAGACTTAAAAGAAGAAGAACAGATGAAGTATCTAGAAGATGCGGCATATACATTATCACATGCAAGACCTACGACAGTTCCTAGAATGACTCTAGTTGTCAATGGATGTCTGGAGGTAGTAAAAAAAGCTTTTGCAAATTCGCAGAGAGTGGACGAAGAGATATTCAAACATACTGTTAATTCTATGAATAGAAGATACTCCAAGATAGGTGAAGTAGCTAATTATCTAGTAGATATGTTTCCGCAAAATGGTAACGTTATGACTCAATGTTTTGGAGAAACCATAATAGGTATGATGCTAAAAGAGGCTAAAAAACGAGACAAAGTTGTTAAGTTCTTCTGCCCAGAAACAAGACCTTTCCTTCAAGGTGCAAGACTTACAGCAAGTGTAATAAAAGACCAAGGATTTGATGTAACCGTAATTACAGATAATATGCCAGCTATTACTATGCAGACTAAAAATATAGATTTATTTACATCAGCTGCTGATTCCATATGTATAGATGGACATATCGTCAATAAAGTAGGAACAATGCAGATTGCAATTGCTGCAAAATATTTTGGTATTCCATATTTTGTTACAGGAATTCCAGATAGAGATACAATAGAAAAGGTTAAGATAGAAGAAAGAGACCAGAAGGAAGTATTAGAGTTCAGAGGTATAAAAAATACATTGGACGGGGTTAAGGCTTATTATCCAGCTTTTGATATAACACCACCTCATTTAGTAAGTGGAGTAGTAACAGATAAAGGAATATATAGTCCATATGACTTAAAAAGATATTTTGCTACAGAAGTAGATAATTACTGGTAGAATAATTGGAGATGATTAGATGTCTAGATTTGACAAACATTTTAAAATGAACGAGCAAGATGCTATTGATTATACATTAGAGAAACTTGACTATTTTGACGATAATGCTAAGTTAAATGCAAAAGAGATAGGCGATGGTAATATAAATTATGTATTCAAAGTTTGGGATGAGAATACTAATAAATCAATTATCATTAAACATGCTGATACAGTACTTAGATCATCTGGAAGAGCATTAGATGTAAATAGAAACAAAATAGAAGCTATGGTACTGATGCAGCAAGAAAAATTAGCTCCTAACTTAGTTCCTAAAATATATAAATATGATCCTGTCATGTGTGTATTAGCAATGGAAGACGTATCAGTATATCATAATCTTAGAACAGAGTTATTACAAAGAAAAACTTTTCCAACATTAGCAGAAGATATCACAACTTTCTTAGTAAATACTCTATTACCAACTACAGATTTGGTTATGGATTCAGGAGAGAAAAAAGATCAAGTAAAAGCATATATCAATAAAGATTTATGTAAGATATCAGAAGACCTTGTTTTCACAGAACCTTATATTGACTATAAAGGCAGAAATATAATTCTAGATGAAAATCTAAAATTTGTTGAAGAAATCTTATATAATGATGAAGATTTAATCCTTGAAGTAGGCAAATTGAAAAATAATTTCATGAATAATGCTCAAGCCTTAGTTCATGGAGATTTACACTCAGGTTCAATATTCGCTAATGAAACTGGAATCAAAGTATTGGATCCTGAATTTGCTTTCTATGGACCTATAGGTTATGATGTAGGAAATGTAATAGGTAATCTGTTTTTTGCATGGGCACATGCATATGTAGATGATACAGATGATAATGATTTTCTAGACTGGTTATCCGATACAATCGAGGAAATAGCAGATAAATTCATTGTCAAGTTCAATAAACTTTATAAAGAAATTGTAACTGATGAAATGGCTAAAAAAGATTACTATAAAAAATGGTATCTGGAATCAGTATTAGCTGATTCAGCTGGTAGTGCAGGACTTGAAATAATAAGAAGAGTCGTTGGTGATTCAAAAGTTGCAGATGTGACTACTATTGAAGACACTGATAAACGTATCAAAGCAGAAAGATTGTTAATCAATATTGGAAAAGAAATGATTATGAATCGTGAGAATATCAAGAACGGTAAAGGTTTTACTGATATATTAAAAAAACATATTTAACATAGATGTTGAATTATTACTATAATAGAGACTGTTAAACATTATAAGTGTATTTGAGGGCATTGATATAATTGACGAAATAGATGAAGAGGCTGCAAACATATAAATTGTTGCAGCCTCTAAGTATATTATGAAATGAAATATTATAGTGCTTTTCTGCTGTCAGGATTAATAACCCTGTTGATTATAGCAGAAGCATGTAATTATTTATTCTACTTATTTTATTATGCTAGTATGGATTCAAAAATAAGTGTTTCAACTTGTTTTTTGTGATTGTCAATAAATTCTTGTTCAGTAAAATCTTTATCCATCAACTTTAGAAAAGTATCTTGAGTTATGATAGGTAACCATGCCATTGCCATTGCATTCAACCATAGGGTATTTATATCTATATCTTGCCTTATGATTCCCATTTCTTTTGCATCTGACAAGTATTTATGGCTCCAGGAAATCATGTCAGGGAAGAAGCTAAGTATCCATTCCTGTCTGTTTTTATTTAACGATTCAGTAACTAAGATTTTGGTTAGATTAGGATGTTTGAAAGTATAATCAATGTGACGTGCCAGAATAGTTTTTAATGCCTCAACGGTTACTTTATCTTCAATTACTAATTTATCAACATAATTTTTTTCATCTTCTATAAGATGTTCGATAACTTTTTTATACAGCATCTCTTTATTACCAAAGAAGTAAGAGGGGGTAGTCCGTGATAAACCGCTTAATTCTGCAATCTCTGTCAAAGTTGTTAGATGATAACCTTTTTGAGCAAAAAGTGTTTCAGCGGCATCTAGTATTTTTTTTCTGGACAACTCAGCATCTCTTTTTTTTATATTATCCATAATATGACTCCTTCATCGAATGATTTGTTATATTAGCAATTACAAAAAAAGACTATAATAAACATATCAAGTCTTTTTTTGGAAATATTACTATGTAATTATAACATATCGCTGTAGCATTAAACAATGCTTTTTATAGTTGAGGTTTTATAATAACCTTAACTACTTCGTCCGGTTTGTTTTGAACTAGATCAATAGCACTTTCAATATCATCTAAAGGCATTGTATGACTTATTAAAGGTGTCAAATCAAGATTACCCTCATTGACTTGATTAAGAAGCCCGCTTATATTCTTTAGATCACCCAATCCCATACTGAAAGTAATATTCTTATAAAAATTATTTGATTGAATATTGATAGGTTTCTTTGGAATACCTACAAGGAACATTCTGCCACCAATACCAAGACAATCAATACCTTGATTGATTGTAATATCTAATCCTGCTGCATCAATAACAACGTCAGCCCCTTTGTTGTTAGTGTATTCAGCTATATTTTTTAATACATCCTCATCTGTACTGATGGCGTGAGTAGCTCCAATTTTTAATGCTTTTTTCAATCTTGTTTCGGATTTTTCAACTACTATTATTTTATCTGGATTATGAAGTTTAGCTGTTAGGATTGTTGCCATACCAACAGGACCACAACCAAATATAACAATGGTTTCACCTTCTTTTAAACCAGAATGTTCAATACCTGTATAGCCAGTAGAAGCGATATCAGATACAAAGATAACCTGTTCATCAGTAAGATTATCAGGTACTTTCAACAAGCATGAATCAGCATGAGGAACACATGTATATTCGGCATGAACGCCAGGTATATCGCCTCTAGTTATTCCTGCACCATGAATACCACCATTGGCACAATGAGATACGTATCCGTTTTTACATGGTTCGCATTTACCACAGTAAGGAGCAGGAGGACCGATAACTCTGTCACCAGCTTTGAAATTCTTTACATCTTTTCCCACTGATTCAATTATCCCTACATATTCGTGACCTAGTACAAATCCAGGTTCTGTAGGAATTGCACCTTTGATGATATGAATATCACTACCACATATTGTTGTTGTAGTAACTTTTACAATAACATCAGTAGAGTTTCTTAATACAGGTTTTTCAACATTTTTTAATTCAACTTTATTTATTTCTGGAAAGTATAATGCTTTAATAGTAAACACTCCTTTATGTAATATATAAGTAAGTACTAGTCATCTACAGGTAACTAGCTGAACGTTCATTTAGTTAATCATAGCATTGATTATTTTACTTGTCAAGATGGTAATATAATTACAAATATTAAAGCTGATATTATTGACAGAATATTTATTTAGATTTATAATTTAATTGATATTAAAACTCATTATCATTTAAGTAAATAGCTATTTGAAAAATATAATGAGATAATGCAAGATAAAATTAAGTAAGATATGGAGGTAAATCAATGTCACAAACTAAGGTTTATTGGTTAGTATTTAAGGGGATTTTGAAAAAACAGATATCCAAAAGATATTCTAAAGAATTTACGAAGGATTTGTTGAAAAAAACTAAAACAGAGTACAATGCCATGATTTCAAGAGCTCCTGACATAGGAGGGAAAGAAAATAAGCTAATTATGAATATATATGCAGGAGGAATCTTTATAGCATGTTATAAGGCAGCTGATAAAGCTATCTCACCTGAAATAATGGGTAATATCATATTAGATGGATTAAAGCAATCAAAAATTGTAAAATTTGTATGTAAAGGACAAGATCAAACAACTCAGAAGTTCAAGAATTGGGTTAGCAGCGTATCCAAATGGACGCAAGAAAATGCTGATAAGTATCCCGCAAATTGGATTATGAGGGAAGATAATAGTAAGCATGATACTGGAACATATTTTGAGTTTTCTCGCTGTGGACTTTGTGAATTATGTAAATTAGAAAATTGTACTGAGCTCGCTCCCTATTTGTGTGAAACAGATTATGTAACTGCTAGTTTTGGCAAATCAAAGTTAATAAGAAAATCAACACTAGCAGAGGGAGCTTCTTGTTGTGATTTTTGGTATGTCAATAAGTAAGCTTGTATAAATGAAAAATACTACATAAATCTTTAAATAAGACAAATAGATGTCATATTTATCTGTTATAATATTAATAGGTGGTGATATTATTGCAGATTGACAGATTATTTCAGATAGTATATCTACTATTAGATAAAAAACAAGTAACAGCAAAAGAATTATCTAATATATTAGAGGTATCCACAAGAACAATATACAGAGATGTAGAAACTCTGTCTATAGCTGGAATACCCATATATACTAATAAGGGCAAGGGTGGAGGTATAAGTCTCCTTGATAATTTTATTATAAATAAATCAGTTTTATCAAATGAAGAACAGAATAAGGTACTTATAGGTTTGGAATTATTGAAAGCTACTGAATATGAAAATGTTGATGATGCCATTTTAAAACTGAAATCATTGTTTAATAAAAATAATGAAAACTGGATAGAAGTAGATTTCTCTTATTGGGGAAGCTCAGAGTCGGAAAAGAAGAAATTTGAAGATCTAAAAGATGCTTTAACTCTTTGCAGGAGTATCAGCTTCAAATATTATAATCTGTATGGTGATAAAACGACAAGAGTCGTTAACCCTCTAAAACTAATTTTTAAGCAGAAAGATTGGTACTTGTTAGGGTATTGTCTAATGAGAAAAGATTATAGGATGTTCAAGATCTATAGAATGAAAAACCTTGAAATAACCAATAACGGGTTTGATAGAGATAAATATAATTTAGAAGATGTTAATTTATCGTATCAGTACACAGCTCCATTGATTACTTTAAAGATTCTTTTGGCACCTGAGATTAAATATAGAGCTTATAATGAATTTGATTCTAAGGATATTATACCAAGAGAAGATGGTAACTTTGAAATTACTTTTGAAGCATTGGAAGATGAGTGGTTATACAATTATATAATTTCATTTGGTCCATATATAAAAATTATTGAGCCAAGTTATATTAATGATTTAATCAAAAAGAGATTAGAAGAAATTTTGAAGAGTTATCAATAAGGTATTACTAAATAACAAGCCTCAGTCTGATACATTTCAGATTGAGGCTGCCTTATTTGGTAATCTCATCTTTTCTCCTAATGATAATTCTCGATATTTACTAGGAAGTAATCCTGTACTTTTTCTGAATAATTCTGAAAATCGGCTGGCACTTTGATATCCTACAATACCAGCTATCTGACCTATATTAAGGTCTGTATTTCCCAACAAATGTTCTGCTTGACTCATACGTCTATGTTGTATATATTCCGTAATAGTACATTTGTAAATCTCTTTAAAATTAGATTTTAGTTTAGTAGTTCCCATACAGGCTATTTGTGATAGCTTTTCCAAGTGAAGGTCATAGGCGTAATGGTCATTTATATAGGAAGTAACAGTTTCAAGATTTTCAAGGTCTTGTTTAGTAATCCTTTTAGGAGTTTTGGGTTTCATCTGTTTTGATCTCTCAATAAGAAGAGATATAGCCTCAGTTACTTTGCTTTCAAAGAATAATCTTGCTGCCATACCTGTACTTTTGTAAATTCTGATTTGATGTAATAACAAAACCATTTCAGGAAAGCTGGTATCTTCATCTATACTTAGTACAGCTGAACGAGGACTTATGTACTCTCCTGAATATTTGGATTTTAGATAATCCTCATAATACTCTGGTGTAATCTCAATACCAATTGAGCGAATTGGAATATTCTTATGAAATAATGCTTTATAGATTTCACCGTTGCTCCAATATCCTTTTACGCAGCCTGCATTCAATCGTTTATATGGATTCAATTCTTCTCCTGAGAGAGAATCATAATAAGTGATACTTAGATATTCTGGTAATCTACATTCTAATAAATAATCTTCATAGAAGTAAAAGTCATGAATAGCAATAGCAAACAGATTGCTATGAGCGTATATCCAGTAATGACCTTTTCCAATCTTAGGATCGATCTTATAGCATTGACCCATTGTATTAAATTGTTTATTAGTATTATCTAGTGTGAATCCCTTTTCTAATAAATAAGGTTCATGTATATCTTTAATTATACTTTTGATTTTTAATTCCTCCCCCTAATGCCATGATTAGACGATTTTTTACTAGGATTAGGCGAATGTATTTGAGAATCATTGTCATTTTCTCTAGAGCATTGTATACTTATTGACAGCAATATAGCAATAAATCAGTCTATTGCTATTTTAATTAATCATAATTGCTTTGTCAATAAGGTGATATGAAATAAAGAGATTACTAAAATAGGAGGATTAATATATGTCTAATTTATCAACTGTTTCAAAACAAAAACTTAGTATTAAAGATTTAGTGGTAACAGGAATTTTTTCAGCACTGTTTTTTGTAATGACAATGATTGGGGGAATATTCTTTGCACCTAATCCAGTGTTGACATTTCTATTACCACCTGCTGTAGCACTTCTTACAGGTCCTGTATACCTTCTACTAATAGCTAAAGTTCCTAAACATGGTCCAATACTTATACTTGGTATTTTAATGGGACTACTGATGTTTGTTACAGGAATGTATTGGTTATGGTCTGTTGCATATATAGTGCTTGCAATTGTAGCAGAACTGATTTCAGGAGCAGGGAAATTCAACAATATGAAACTTAATATTATCGGGTTTATGATTTTTTCTCTCAATCCAATAGGGTCTTATATGATGTTATGGATTAATCAAAACAAGTACATAGATTATCTAGTTGGAAAAGGGACAGAACAAAGTTATATGAATACCATGGTTGAAACAGCTAAAGATTGGATGTTGCCAGCAATGATTATTGGAACATTACTATTAGCATTCATTAGTGCGTTATTAGGAAAGAGATTATTAAAGAAACAATTTGAAAAAGCAGGAATAGTAGCATGAACATGATATTTGGAACAAGTACAAAAAAACAAGGACTTGTACATATAGATCCAAGAACAAAATTATTTATACTATTAGTTGGTAATTTATCAATTTTTTTTGCAGGCTCCATAAAATTGGAAGTAATCCTTGCATGTTTTATTATTTTGCTTGGATTAGTTAGTGGTGCTTACCGATTAACTTTTAAAATGTCAGCAATTTATTTTATGATATTGATAATACAAATGTTAGGTTCCGTATATATTGGCGGAACCTTTAAGGTGATTATAGTTAGTTTTTGTATGTTCATAAGAAAGATATTTCCATGTGGTATGCTTGGAGGAATAATCATCTCAACAACCAGAGTCAACGAATTCATGGCAGCAATGAATCGTATACATATGCCCAAAACTGTAGTTATTCCCTTAACGGTTATGCTGAGATATTTTCCTATGGTAGGAGAGGATTGGAGTTTTATAAAAGATGCTATGAAAATGAGAAATGTCACACCATCATTTAGAGGATTGATAACTAGACCTCTTCAAACTATAGAATGTGCCTATGTTCCACTTATGATGTCTGCATCCAAAGTTGCAGATGAACTTTCAGCTGCAGCGGTAACAAGAGGAATTGAGAATCCTAAAATCCGTACATGTGTACAGACAATTCGTTTCTCATATACAGATGTTATTTGTACTATTTGTTTTTCAGGGTTGTTGACAATAGCGATTATGACATAAGGAGGCAATGGTTTGATTGAAATAAAGAATACTTCTTTTACTTATCAAGGTAAAGAAGAGAATGGAATTAAAAATGTTAATATCACTATAAAAAACGGTGAGTGTATTCTTCTATGTGGAAAAAGCGGTTGTGGTAAAACTACAATAACAAGGTTGATCAATGGGTTAATTCCTCATTTTTATTCTGGAGAATTAAAGGGTAGTATAAAGATAGATAATAGAGATATTCTGGAAATGAATATGTATGAGATTGCAGAAAAAGTAGGATCAGTGTTTCAAAATCCCCGTACACAATTTTTTAATGTTGATACAGATAGTGAAATAGCCTTTGGTATAGAAAACCTTTCATATCCACATGAAAAACTGAAGAGATGTGTAAGGAAAACGGAAAAAGATTTAAAATTGACAGAATTAATGGGAAGAAGTATTTTTGAGTTATCTGGAGGAGAAAAACAAAAAATCGCATTTGCTTCAATATATGCCATGTCCCCAGATATATATGTTCTTGATGAACCGTCTTCCAATCTGGATGTAGATGCCATATCCCAGTTACGTGATATTCTTAAAATGTTAAAAGAACAAGGTAAAACAATCATCATAGCAGAACATAGATTGTATTACCTTAGAGATATTATTGACAGGGTTATTCATGTTGAAGAAGGTGAAATCAAAAAAATATATGAAAAAGATGAATTCATAAATATTCCTTTCAATGAAAGAAGAAAATTAGGGTTTAGAACTACTGATTTATCAACCATTGTACCAATCAGTAAAACCAAAAAAGTTAATGAGGATGTTCTGGATATTAATGAGATGGCAGTAGCATACAAGAAAAAAGTGGTTATGAAAGATATTGCTATCAGTGCAAAACATGGAGAAATTATAGGAATCATTGGACATAATGGAGCAGGAAAATCTACTTTTCTAAGAAGTGTATGCGGTTTACACAAAGGGTGTAAAGGCAACTTTTGCTGGAAAGGTAAGAAAGTGAGTAATAAACAGCGATTAAAGCTATCCTATATGGTTATGCAAGATGTAAATTACCAGCTTTTCAGTGAAAATGTAGAGAATGAATGTCATTTTGGCATTAAAAATCCTGATACGGAACTTATACAACAGGTAATGAAAGATCTGAAAATTTATCAATACAAAGATAGGCATCCCAATACATTGTCAGGAGGTCAAAAACAAAGGACGGCTGTGGCAGTAAGTATGATATGTAAAAAAGACATTCTGGTATTTGATGAGCCAACAAGTGGTCTTGACTACGACAGCATGTTGCAAGTTGTAGCTTTAATCAAAAAATTGGCTTGCAAGGGCAAGATAATATTCATTGTAACCCATGATTATGAATTCATATCTTTAGCTTGCAATCGTATTATACATTTTGACGATGGTATGTTAAAAGATGATTTTACTCTTAATGAAAAAAACATAGAAAAACTTCAAGAGTTTTTTATAGTATAAGTGATTCATGAAGGTTATATAAAAGAAGGAGTTAAAGATGAGAAGAGTAGAGGAAAATCAATCATACTACAGATCCATTATTGATAAACAGATTCCTCAGAAAAACTCGGTATTATATAAGGTAGCTTCCTATGCGGGTAAAGGTACTATGCGTAGTTATAATGTTATGCCAGGAGTTGAAGTTATTTATAATGATATGGAACTTTTCAAGCCATTGAATAAAACAATGAAGATTGATGTGGATTCCATAGAGATAAACTATTGTCTAAAAGGACATGTTGAAATTAAGTTCAAAAATCAAAGATATGCTTATATGTCAGATGGAGATATATCTTTATTTAACTGTCAAACAGATGCTCTGTACTGTGATTTTACTACAAAACCGTATGTAGGAATAACTGTAATGCTTTATTTGCCTGATATTATTAAAAGTCTTAATAATATGTTAGGTACCAATGAATTTAGAGAAGAGACTTTTTTTCAAAAAGTATTTGAAACTGATTCGTGCATTATAAGTAATGCCAATGAAAGTGTTGAACATATTTTCAAAGAATTATGGGTTCTACCTGATAAGTTTAAGACTTATCTTATGAAAATCAAGATAACAGAACTTTTATTATACTTATTATCCGATTCGGATTATAAAGATAACCGGGTGATTTATTTTTCAAAGACATCAGTTGATAAAATAAAAGAAGCTAGACGTATTATAGTTACTAGACTTGATGAATGGATTACTGTTGGGACACTTTCTGAGATGGTTGGAATGAATGCAACTGACCTGGAAAAAGGTTTTAAGAGCATATACGATTATCCTGTTTTTTCTTATAGTAGAATACGCAAGATGCAGAGAGCAAAAGAGCTTCTTATTGATTCAAATATGTCAATAATGGACATTTCACTTGCTTGTGGATATTCTAATGGAGGAAAATTCGCAAAAGCATTCAAAAATGAATTTAATATGACACCATCAAAATATAGAAAAAGTGGTGTAATAAGTAAACCATAGGATTCGCAGAAGCGTATGCTGTGGTTTATTTTCAAGTGGGCTATTTACAATCAATTGGAGTAGATAAGAATTAATAAATTATTTATTATTAGTCATGAAAGGAGTGTTATACATGAAGAAAAGTAAAAAAGATTTAGTTTTACAATTATTGAAATGGGCTGGTAAGGATAGATATTATCTATATTTAGCAGTTATATTATCATTAATCAGTGGGTTGAGTACAGCTGTTCCATATTATGCTGTATATAAGATTCTAGAAAATATTTATGCCCGTACATGTACAGAAAATGTTATTATTCACTATTGCTTAGTACTTTTTCTTGGGATTATTTTTAGATTTCTATTGTTTGGTACATCAGGTATATTGTCTCATAAAGGAGCCTATAATACTCTATTTAAAGTGCGTTGTATGGTCATAGACCATATGGCTAAAGCACCTCTTGGGAATCTAAGCGAGCGTAACACTGGTGAAATAAAAACAGTTCTAAATGAGGAAATAGAAAAACTGGAATTGTTTTTAGCTCATCATTTACCTGAACTCATATTTTACATAAGTGGTCCTATAGCCATATTCATATATCTATGTACAGTCAATTGGAAATTGGCTCTTGTATCTTTGATTCCTCTAGTGTTTGCTTTTATAGTTATGGGAATGATGTTCAGAGGAACAGATGAAATGATGGATAATGCATCAAAATCAATTGCTGACCTTAATTCAACCGTGATTGAGTACATCAGTGGGATGAAGCTGATTAAGGCTTATAATATGGGAAGCAGGTCATTTACAAAATATTCTAATGCAGTGGAAGACGAATGTTCGGTTTGGAAAAAGATATCTCGTAAGATGGGACCACCTTATGCCATGTATATAGTGATTGTAGAATGTGGGTTGTTACTTATTGTACCTATAGGTGGTTATTGGTTCATGAAAGGGACATTGACGGCTAGTGCTTTTATATTATTTGCTTTTGTAGGCTCGCTATATTTAACGGAATTACGACCATTACAAGAGCTGGGAACTAACTTTGCACAAGTATTGAATGGAATAAGAAAAGCAGAAGAAATTCTTAATATTCCTGCTTATGTAGGTGGTAGTAAATTTCCTGATAGCCATTCAATTAAACTGAAAGATGTAGAATTCAGTTATGATGGTGACACTAATATATTAAAGGATTGTAATATCAATATAAGAGATGGAGAAAAAATAGCTTTAGTAGGACGTTCTGGTGCTGGTAAGAGTACAGTAGTCCAATTGATGGCTAGGTTTTATGATGTTAATCGTGGAAAAGTAATGATTGGTGATAAGAATGTAAAAGACATAGATTATGAACAATTATTAGAAAATGTATCAATAGTTTTCCAAAAAACATTTCTGACCAGAGGTAGCGTTTTAGAGAACATAAGAATGGGAAGTAATGCTTCATTAGAACAGGTTAGAGAAGCTGCACGACAAGCACAAATTGATGATTTCATTATGACATTGCCTAATGGATATGATACTCTTGTTGGAAGTTATGGTTCTCGTTTTTCAGGAGGAGAAAAACAGCGTATTGCTATTGCTAGAGCTATTCTTAAGAATGCCCCAATACTAATACTGGATGAAGCTACTTCAGCGGCAGACCCAGAAAATCAACTAGAGATAGACAAAGGGATTCAGAATCTTTGTAAAGGGAAAACGGTTATTATAGTTGCCCATCGTTTAAGTGTAGTTCTACAGTGCGATAGAGTAGCAGTAGTAGAAAATAATACAATATCATGTGTAGGTACTCATGAACAAGTAAGGCAGAAAAACGAATATTACAGAAATGCTTGGCGTGATTATGAAGAAGCCAGAAAAACTTCTTATAGCTTGGGAGGAGGTAATAATGATGAAACAAAGTAATATCATGAAAAAGAATAGACATTATTATTTATCTATGGTGTTAAATGTTATTGAGGGTATGTTATCAGGTTGTAATTTTATAGTACTTCTAGATTGTATAAAGGCGTTATGGAATAATAATATGACTTCAAGTTTATTACTTACTTCAACTGGTGCACTTGCACTTGTTTTCCTAGTTCGTATCATAATATACAGTATTGGTTATACACAAGGACAGATTGGAGGGGCTGATATAAGTAAACAAATTCGTTTGTTTTTGGGAGATAAAATAAAGAAAATTCCATTATTCAGGTTCACTAAAGGACAAACAGGTGAATATATCAATGTTGCAACAAATGATGTAAACAACTATGAAAAAATTCTTACACATAAAGCTGGTGATATTGCTAAAAATATCTCTCTTTCAACAATGTTGATTATTTTCATATTTACTATCTATGTTCCAGCTGGTTTGGCAATGTTAATAGGATATTTGCTATTAATACCTACTTTGTGGTTTTCGTTTCGTTCGGTTAAGAGATACGGTAATGAGAAAAACAGGATAATGGCAGATAATGTGAGTAATATAGTTGAATATATAACAGGAATCCAAACCTTCCGTGCTTATGGTATTGGTGGTACAAAAAATAAGACTGTGTCTGATTCTATGTATTCATATAGTAATATCAGTTATGTATATGAAAAAAATGTTATACCTATTGGTATGGTATTCAGTGTTTTATCATGGTGTACTTTACCTATTATGATATTGATTGCTTGGCATGGTCTTAATACTAATGCTTTTGATGCACCTACATTATTTATGTTAAGCATATTACCTATATTCTCGTCTAAACTTGCAGGGGTTATTTTTGTAGATTTGACTTCTTATAAAAATTTAATGATATCTAAATGGCATATTAATAATGTTATCCAGGAAAAAGAAGAGGTAGAAAGAGATATAGCTTTTAGTCCTAGATTTCATAATATTGAATTTGATAATGTAACTTTTTCTTATGATAAAGATAAACCTGTGTTAGCAGGAGTAAATTTGTTAGTTGAAAATCAAAAATTAACGGCTATTGTAGGTGACTCAGGTTCGGGGAAATCAACTATTCTTAATCTTATTTCCAAATATTATCAACCTGATTCAGGTGAAATAAAAATAGGAGGAATTTCAATTAAGGATATTGATGCAGCTAAGGTGCTTAGTCAGATTTCAATGGTTGATCAAGATGTATTTTTGTTTAATGATACTATAAGGAATAATATAAGATATGCTCGTTCTTCTGCTACAGATGAAGAGATAGAAGAAGCTTGTAGACTTGCTAACTGTGAAGAATTTATTGAAAAGCTGGAATTGGGATATGATACACCAGTTGGGGAAAATGGTAATCAATTCTCTGGTGGAGAAAGACAAAGGTTATCCATTGCACGGGCTATCCTTAAAAACAGTCCTATTCTTCTATTGGATGAAGCTACGGCATCATTAGATATTGAGAATGAGCTGGCTGTAAAGAATGCTATCGCTAATTTATTGAAAAATAAGAAGACAGTTATTATGATTGCGCATACACTTTCCATTATTAAAAACGCTGATCAGATACTTGTTGTGGGAGATAGTAAGATAAAAGAGAAGGGGACTCATGATGAACTTCTTAAGAGAAAAGGGAAATATTATGATATGTGGGAGGCAGAAGAAAAATTGAATGTCAATATAGCTGACTAAATTAAAATATTGTTACTAAGTCAGAAAAAACGATTTGTTCTGACTTGGTTTCTGCAAAATAGTATATATATATGTTACGCCAGCTACTTGCTCGTCCTGAGCTCAACGAATAATAATGGACATCGAGTCCATTATTATTCCTGACAGTCCAGTAGGGCTGTCAGATTAAAAGCTGGATTCGACGTCCTGTCTCACTACTTCACATATATATATACTATTTTGCTTGTAGTCCCCTTCAATATAATCACAAAACCCTTTTTCTTCTGAACTTAGGTATTAATGGCTAAGTTACTTTTATATAAGATGTGAAAACCAGAATGATACAATTTCTTAGTTATATGATATTGACAGAGGGATGAAAACTTGATAATATTATTAATAATGATAATTATTATCATTAGCCTAATGTTTGACACCTGAATACATGGATTTATAGTTACAGTATAAACATGATTTGCATTTTATTAAGTAAATTATGTTTATAAGTTTATATGGCGATAATAAAATAAAAATGCCTAAATGGAATAGTTAAGTCGAAATGGAGCAGAAATTATAATGATGCGTTGTTATAATAGGTTGGTATTTGGGCTGTTAGACATTTAGGAAGAATATAGTTATATGCATGTGACTATATAGGATATCAAAATTAGGGAGGAATAATAAAGATATGGCAACAATAAGAACAAGTGGAAGTAAAGCATTGAAAGGGAAAGATCTCATAACTATTGGAATTTTCTCTGCTATTTATTTTATAATTAATTTTATTATTATGATTTCATCTGGATTGTCACCGGTTATTTGGATTTTAATGCCGGGGATTATAGCTCTTTTGACAGGTGTACCTTTTATGATAATGGTTTCTAAGGTTCAAAAAACAGGTGCAGTATTTGTTATGGGAATCATAACGGGACTTTTATACTTTTTAACAGGGCAATTTACTTTGGTAATCCTTATAACTTTTGTAGTATCTTGTTTAATAGCTGAAATAATTCGTTTTGTTACCAATTATAGAAGTTACCTTGGTAATATGTTAGCGTTTGTATTTTTTTCTCTAGGTATGATTGGTTCACCATTACCAATCTGGTTGTTCAGGGATAGTTTCTTTGCGCAGATAAAAGAGCAGGGGATGTCTGCTGATTACGTCGCTAATCTAGAAGCAGTATCTTCTACAGGAATGCTTATTGTGCTCATAGTAGCACCGATCATTGGAGCTGTCATAGGTGGAATAATAACAAAAGTTCTCTTTAATAAGCATTTTCAGAAAGCGGGAATAGTATAAATAATGTTCGAAAATAAAGAAAAGACATTAGTTTTTGATCCTAGAGCAGAAATCATATTCTTAATATTAGCTAATATAGCTGCATTTACTCAGCGGTCAATATACGTTGAGGTTGGTCTGATAGCTTTACTAATAATTATGTTAGTATATGCTAAGTGCTACAAGGCTAGTGTGAAGTGGATTATTTTATTTGGAATTACTTTAATGCTACAATATTATATATTACCTTATGGACCAAAATTCATAAGAGATACATTTTCTTTTTTAGTATTTTATGTTAGAAAGATTTTCCCGTGCTTAATAGTAGGAACTCTAATTGTGAAGACAACAGAAGTTAGATATTTTGTTTTGGCTCTAAGAAAATGGCATTTACCAGAACAGATTATAATTCCTCTTTCGGTGACTATGCGATATTTCCCTTCAATAAAAGAAGAAACAGGTCATATAAGGGATGCAATGAAGCTACGAAAAGTTAAAGGCGTGGCTAAATTAGAGTGTTATCTAGTTCCTCTTATGATTTCTGCTACTAATACAGCAGAAGAATTGAGTGCTGCTGCTGTCACTAGAGGAATAGAAAATCCAGTAAGAAAGACAAGTGTGGTCAATATACATTTCTATATACAAGATTATATATGCCTTGCCTTGATAATTATTTCTGTTATTGGGGCAGTAGTTTTTAAGTAGGAGGAAATAGAATGATTAGAATCAATGATGTATCTTTTGGATATACAGAGGAAAGGGATACACTAAAAAATATTAATTTGCATATAAGAAGTGGAGAATGTGTATTACTATGTGGAAAAAGTGGGTGTGGGAAGACAACTATAACAAAAATGATTAATGGGCTTATTCCTCATTTCACACCAGATTGTCATCTCTCTGGAAGTGTTGAAGTAGCTGGTATGGACGTGCCCAATACTGAGTTGTATCAATTATCTAAAAAAATTGGTTCGGTTTTTCAAAATCCAAAATCACAATTCTTTAATGTGGACTCCGATAGCGAGCTAGCCTTTGGACTGGAAAACGAAGGGGCTAGACCTGAACTTATAGAACAAAGGATCAAAAAGACTGTTAAGGATCTGAAGATCGAAAGACTTAGGCACAGAAATATTTTTAAAATGTCAGGTGGGGAAAAACAGAACCTTGCTTTTGCTTCGGTATATGCTATGGATTCGGATATATACGTTTTAGATGAACCCACTGCTAATCTAGATGCAAGGGCAATAGAAATATTAAAAGAGCAGATAGCACAACTTAAAAAGCTTGGCAAGACTATATTGATAGCGGATCATAGGCTGTACTACCTGACCGATTTGATTGATAAGGCAATCTACATAGATAATGGGGAGATAGTTGATATATACAGTCGTGAAGAATTTCTATCCATTAGTAGAGAGGATAGAGTTAAAATGGGACTTCGGACGTTGTATCAAGATAAGATTGATATAAATAATTGTCAAGGATATTCCAATAAAAATGAACTAATAGTAAAAGACTTAACATGTGCATATAAGAATGAAACTATCTTAAGAGGGATTTCATTCAATGCGTATGAAGGTGAAATTATTGGTATAACAGGTTATAATGGAACTGGGAAAACGACTTTAGTGCGGTGTATCGCTGGACTTATCAAAGAAAAAAGGGGAAAGATAATTCTTGATGGAAAAGTATTGAACATTAAACAACGGAATAAAGCATGTTATATGATAATGCAGGATGTGAATCATCAGCTTTTTGGAGACAGTGTATGGAATGAATGTGAGATTTCAGGTTATAGAGATGAAAATCAAGATATTGATAAAGTATTACTGGATTTTGATTTGCTGGAGTACAAAGACAGTCATCCTATGGCTTTATCAGGTGGACAAAAACAAAGACTTGCTATTGCAACAGGAGTTTTAACAAACAAGAAGATTCTTATATTCGACGAACCAACTAGTGGTCTTGATTATTATCATATGATTGCTGTTAGTAGAACAATCAAAAAACTAAAAGAGGGTCATATAATATTAATTATAACCCATGATATGGAATTTTTGGAAGTTACATGCGACAGGACAATTGATTTAACAAATAAGGAGTGATTTTATATAATCTAAGGAGGTGAGAACAATGATGGAAGATAAAGTTTTTCTCGGGCAAAATGTATCTGTTATCTGTAAGGATAATGATTGTACGGTTTTTCAGATGAAAGATGAAACTGGTGAAGGACTAATGACTACTTATAAGGTTTTTCCAGGTGTTTATTTGATGTACAACGATTATCATATGAAAAGTTGTATTTCAGAATTCAAGCCTCATTGCAATATGTTCAGTATCAACCATTGTAATGAAGGAAGAATGGAATGGGATGTAGGAGATGGTGCATACTTGTATCTTAGGGAAGGTGACCTTAAGATTGATAATTGTAATCATCATACTGGTAATTATTCCTTTCCTTTGACTCATTATCATGGCATTTCAATTTTACTGTGTTTAGAAGAGGCGACTAAATCACTTAATTCTGTATTATACGGTTTTCCAGTTGATCTGATTGAACTTCAGAAGAAATACTGTGACAACAAAAAGTCATATGTCATACGTGGTGAAAAATCCATTGCACATATTTTTTCAGAATTATATGCTGTTCCAAGTAAGATAAAAAAGTATTATTTCAAAATAAAAGTATTGGAGCTTTTATTATATCTCAGTGCTCTAGAATTACAGGATGAAGAGTTGGAACGTCCATATTTCTATAAGACCCAAGTGGAAAAGGTTAAGGCTATGGAAAAATTGATTACATCTGATTTGGAAACTCACTATACACTAGATCAGTTATCTGCTAGATTTGATATCTCACTAACATCAATGAAAACTTGTTTCAAAGGAGTGTATGGGACATCAATCTATGCATATCTACGTACTTACCGTATGAATAGGGCTGCAGTGCTCCTACGTCAAAGTAAAGATAATATTGCTTATATTGCAGGATGTGTAGGTTATGATAGTCCAAGCAAATTTGCTTATGCTTTTAAATCAATCATGGGTAAATCTCCATTAGAGTATAGAAAATCTATAGTTTAAGTAGTTTGTTATAACCAATTAATATTATAATATAAAGCTTATATAAAATGTATTGTTTAGAATTATCTATTCAATACATTTTTTTATTGCAATTAATTCTTGACATGAAAGTATAAAAATGTTACCATACATACATAAATAGATTAACGTTAAACTAACAATAACACCAATGAATATATCATGTTTTACATTAAAAATATACAAAAATGTTAAAAGTAAAAATAAAATGGTATATTTATTATTGCAATAATTGAGATATGTACATTAAAAAAGGAAGGCATGATGGAAAATGTATCAAAAATTATTTAAGTCAAATCACTTATGGAAAAGAATATTTCGAAATCGGGGTCTCTATTTAATATTATTACCGTCTTTAATATTGTTAATTTGCTTTAGTTACATACCAATGTACGGGGTACTAATTTCATTTAAGGACTACAAAGGTTCTCTTGGTATTATGGGTAGTCCATGGGCTGATCCTTGGTACAAATATTTTATTAAGTATTTTAATTCTTATCAGTTTGTTAATACAATAAAAAACACTTTGGTTATAACAGGTTACAGCTTATTGGTCAGCTTTCCTATTCCAATAATCTTTGCATTAGCAATTAATCAAATGAGAACTAACAGATATAAAAAGACATTTCAAACTATTTCATATATGCCACACTTTATTAGTACCGTGGTAATAGTTGGAATACTTAATTTAATTTTTTCACCAGGAGCTGGATTGATTGGACAGATATTCGGATTGTTCGGAGCCGAAGCACCAAACTTATTGGGTAGTCCTTCAGCTTTTAAACATTTGTATGTATGGTCGGATGTATGGCAGCATGTTGGATGGGATTCAATTATTTACATAGCAGCACTATCATCCGTTGACCCTAATCTATATGAAGCCGCTGGTATTGATGGTGCCAGTCAGTTCCAAAAAATATTGTATGTAGATATTCCAATGTTGATACCTACAGCTATGACATTATTGATACTTAGATGTGGTGGACTTATGGCTCTTGGTTTTGAAAAAGTATACCTTATGCAAAATGACCTTAATTTATTAAATAGCGAAGTTATTTCTACATATGTTTACAAAGTGGGTATGATAAGTGCTCAATATAGTTATTCCTCGGCAGTTAACTTATTTAGTACGGTGATTAACTTTATACTTTTAATATCCGTCAACAAGTTCAGCAGAAAAGTATCAGAAAACAGCTTATGGTAGAGGGGAGGCATAATGATGAGTAATCTAAAGAAAAGAAAGAAAATTACCAAGTTTGACATTATATTATATTCTATATCAGTTATTTTATTAATTATTATTCTTTATCCTATTTATTTTGTTGTTACTGCATCTTTTAGTGAACCTGCAGCAGTAGCCAGCGGTAATGTTTGGTTATGGCCAAAAGGTTTTACATTAGAAGGTTATACAGAACTCTTGAAACACAAAGAAATATGGATAGGATATAAAAATACAATTCTATATACAGCAGCAGGAACTGCAATTGGTATTTTTGTTAATATAACTGCTGCCTATACATTATCAAGAAAAGATTTTGTGGGTCGTAAATTTTTTATGCTGTTATTTGTATTCACCATGTTTTTCAATGGTGGTTTGATACCAACATTCTTAACAGTAAAAAGATTTGGATTGTATGATAATTTCTTAGTAATGGTACTTCCTTTTTCAGTATCAGCTTTTAATATAATCGTAGCCAGAACATTTTTCCAAAATTCCATCCCTAGCAGTTTATGGGATCAGGCTCGAATTGATGGATGTGGTAATGTAAGATATTTCGTTCAGATTGTAGTACCTTTATCAAAAGCGATAATATCTGTATTAGGACTTTGGATAGCTGTTGGACAATGGAATTCCTACTTCAATGCTTTGATATATTTGAAGAGCAGCAGCCTACATCCACTTCAGTTGATATTAAGAAATATTTTGATAACTAACAATATGCAGACTGCACTTGGTAGTGGTGAAGCAGCACAGATTGCACTAAGAAGGGCCAATTTGATGAGATATTCCGTAATTGTAGTATCCACTCTTCCAATTATGTGTGTATATCCATTTGTGCAAAAGTATTTTAACAAAGGTGTAATGATAGGTGCAGTAAAAGGATAAAAATAACCATGAATCTATTAAAATTTATATAGATTACTTTTAATTATTATAATTGAGGAGGAAAAGATTATGAAAAATAAAACAACAAGATCATTTTTAAAAAAGACAATAAGTCTTTTGGTTGTAGCAATGTTAATGCTTACATGTGTTACAGGATGTGGATCAAACAATGAAAAGGACAATAATAATGGTGCAAAAGAGACAGCGGGAAATACAGAAAACAGTAACTTCAATAAAGAAGGACTACCTATTGTAAATGAACCTGTTACATTAACAGTATTAACTACTAGATGGGGTAATATGGGAGATAGTTTCACTGACAATCAATTCATAAAAGATTTGGAAACTAAGACAAACGTTAAGATTGAGTGGCAAGTTCAATCTCTAAGTGATTGGGGAGAACAAAAAGGTATCTTGTTAGCTGGAGGAGATCTACCAGACATCATCATCGGTAATAAAACATTTGAAGATACTGATGTAATCAACAATCTAGAAATGTTTTTGCCAGTAAATGATTTAGTGGATAAATATATGCCTAACTACAAAAAAGCATTAACAGACATGCCTGACTTGAAAAAGACAGTTACATATTTAGATGGAAAAATGTATTCAATGGGTAAAAACCTACCTTGTCGTCCAGTTGTATGTAACCAACCAATCATCAACAAAGCTTGGTTAGATAGATTAGGATTAGAAGAACCAACTACTATTGAAGAATTATATACAGTATTAAAAGCATTCAAAGAGCAAGATGCTAATGGAAATGGAGATCCTAATGATGAGGTTCCTATAACTGGAAGTAAAGGTCTTTCAATGGATTTACTTAATCCTTTTGGAATCACTGATATAAATGGAGCTATGATGCTTGTAGATGAAGATGACAGTTTGACATTCTATCCAACAAGTGAACAATACAAAGAAGGTATAAAATGGTTAAATAAATTATATACTGAAGGAATCATCGATCCAGAAACTTTCACACAAGATGATACTATGGCACTTGGTAAGAATCAAGACCCTAATGTATCAAGAGTAGGTTTCTCATACAACTGGATTCCAGATGCAGTTTATGGACAATGGAAAGATGAATACATCGCTTTAGCACCTATTGCTGGACCAGATGGAAAGAGATATGCAGGTGGAGATAAAAACGGTATTTCTGCAATTGAACGTAATGAAGCTTTAATCACAAAGAATTGTAAATACCCTGAAATAGCTGCACGTTGGTTAGATGAATTCTACACAGGTGAAGCAAGTATCCAGAACTTCTGGGGAGCAATTGGAACAGTTATCTCTAAAAATGAAGATGGTACTTATACTTTAAATAATCCACCAGAAGGAACAAGTGCTGATGGTTGGTACTGGGATCAAAGTTTAAGAGATTTTGGACCAAAATATGTAAGTGCTGATTTCCAAGAAAAAATTAAATTATCACCAGAAAGTGGAGACGGATTAAAACTAGAACTTAGTAAATTAGGAGAAGAATACATTACTAGAACATATCCAAAAGTAATGTTAAGTGCAGAAGAAATCGAAGAATTAGCTACATTAGAAACAGATATCAACAAATTCATCGATGTTACTAGAGCTGATTGGGTAATTAACGGTAATGTAGATGAAGGTTGGGATACATATGTTAAAAAATTAAATGAAATGGGATTGGAACGTTTGATTGAAATCCGTACAGATGCAATGGAGCGTTACTCAAAAGGTGAATAGTATTATTATTTAATATAACTTAATATTAATTAATATAGTAATAAGGGGCTGTCCTATATACATTTTACGTTAATATCCTAATGAAGTAGAATCTTCTTAACGGTATAAATTGTAGCAGCCCCTTTATTAATTTAAGTGGATACAACGGGACAGAAATAATTAATTTATATAAAAGAATACAAGGAGTATAAAATGAAAACATATAAGTATAACTTAAATAGTGCTCTTAATATTGATGATTTAGATTATGTTTGCTTGAAAAAAGAAAATGATAAATGCACGATTACTATTGATATAAATTACCAAGCTGCTTATGGTTTGGGTGAAAGATTCAATTGTATTAATCAAAAAGGTCTAACAGTACAATCACATGTATATGAGAAATTTTGTAATCAGGGAGAAATAAGTTATTGCCCAATTCCTTTTTTCTTCACTAATACGGGATTAGGAGTTTATGTAGATTCTTGGGTTATAAATGAATTCGATTTCGGTGATACAATAAAGATTACAATATCAAAAGACAGTTCAGATAAATTCCCAGAAATATATTTCTTTCTTGGCGAGCCAAAAGAAATTATCAGCGAGTATGTATCATTGACAGGGAAACCTTTCATTACACCGAAATGGAGTTTTGGTCCATGGATATCAGCTAACAGATGGAATACAGAAGAATTGGTAGAAGAGCAATTAGAATTACTGGAAAAGCATAAGTTCCCTGCTAATGTAATGGTTCTTGAAGCATGGAGTGACGAAGCTACCTTCTATAGATGGAATGAAAACGGCGAATGGAAAAATCCAAAAGAAATGATTGATAAGCTTCATGATAAAGGTATTAAATTATTATTGTGGCAATGCCCAGTCATAAAGAAAATGGAAGAAGGAAGATTCCATAAAGTCAATGAGGAAGATTGGGAACATGTGAAACAAAAGGGCTTATGTATAAAAAATGCAGATGGAAGTCCTTATACTATTCCAAAAAGACGTTGGTTCAGTGGGTCCATGATACCTGATTTTACTAATGAAGAAACTATAAAATGGTGGTTTGAAAAAAGACAGCATCTATTAGATATAGGAGTAGATGGGTTCAAAACAGATGGTGGAGAATTCGTTTATGATGATGATATAAAAGCTCATAATGGAATGACAGGTATTGAACTAAAGAATGCTTATGCCTCCAGTTATGTACAAGCTTATCATGACTTCATAGGAAAAGACAGAGTACTTTACAGCAGAGCTGGATATAAAGGACAACAAAATTTTCCAATGCAATGGGCTGGAGATCAGCAATCCACTTGGGATGAGTTGCGTCATATTATATTAGCAGGAATTTCATTAGGAATGAGTGGAGTTCCGTACTGGGGATTTGATATTGCTGGATTTGCTGGAGAGCTTCCAACAGTTGAATTATACGAAAGATCAACACAGTTGGCTGTATTCACGCCTGTAATGCAATGGCATTCAGAGCCCATAGGCGGTCAGTTTTCAGAAATATTACCTGGTATAAAAGGCACTAACGATAGAAGCCCATGGAATATGGCTCTATGCTATCAGGATGAAGATTTGATTGATAGATTAAGATATCACCATAATCTAAGAACGAATCTATTACCTTATATTTATGACCAAGCAAAGAAATCCAGTGAAACAGGAATTCCAATGATGAAACATCTAGTATTAGAGTATCCAGAGGATGAGTTGGTATATAATATTGAAGATAGTTTCATGTTTGGAGATATTTTAGTTGCTCCTATAATATTTGAAGGTAAGACAGATAGAGAGGTATATCTACCAGATGGTATGTGGACCAATCTATGGACTGGCGAGACATTCACAGGAAACAAAAGATATCAGATTGATTCTGGAAAAGAACGTATCCCTGTTTTCCTTCGAAACGGTGGAGGTATTGCCTTGAATCTAGGTGAGGACAAAGAATTAGGAAGCTATGTTGGTAATGGCATGGAAGAATATAACAACCTATGCTTCTACCTAGCAGGTGATGTAGGAGAATACTGTTTCAGTGATGATTTGGGAAATAAAATATTAATAACTTGGAAAGATGGTATCAATAAGACACAAGTCTTATCTGGAAATATACAGTTTGATATTATTGATAATATATAATTGATGACTATCATAAGGAGACATAAAATGATTAAGAGATTTATATATGGTAATCCATTTAATACAGAAGCTGTCATTAAGGAATTGCCAATTGAAAATGATACACCTAAGTACGGTAAATTAGATTTGTCAGAAGGCTTCACATATACATATGACATGAAAGATGATATTGTTTTTGGTCTAGGTGAAAACATAAGAGGAATAAACAAGAGAGGATATAGATACGTAAGCAATTGTACAGATGATGCTGTTCATACGGAAGATAAGGTTTCATTATATGGGGCACATAATTTTATTATTATCCTTGGAGAAAAAACATTTGGATTATTCTTTGATACACCTCAAAAAATAGCTTTTGATATTGGGTACACTAGACAAAATGAGTTGAAAGTAACAATGCCAGAGAAAGATGTCAATCTATATTATATTGAAGGAAACAGTCTCAATGATATAGTAAAAGAATTTAGACAGCTTATAGGTAGAAGCTATATTCCTCCATATTGGGCTTTTGGATATCAGCAAAGCAGATGGGGATATAGAAATGAAGAAGATGTAAGAAAAGTATTGGATGAATACAGAAAAAATGAGATTCCTTTGGATGCAATATATCTTGATATTGATTATATGAAGGATTATAAAGATTTTACTGTTGATACTGATAAGTTTCCTGATTTTGAAAAATTAGTTTCTGATATGAAAAAAGAGGGAATACGATTAGTACCTATTATAGATGCAGGTGTAAAAATAGAAGATGGCTATAATGTCTATGAAGAAGGTGTAGCCAAAAACTATTTTTGTAAGAGAGAAGATGGTACTGATTTTGTAGCGGGTGTATGGCCAGGAAGAACACATTTTCCGGATTTTCTGAATGAAGATGCTAGAGAGTGGTTTGGAGAACAATACAAATTCTTATTGGATAAAGGTATTGAGGGCTTTTGGAATGATATGAATGAACCTGCTATATTCTATTCCGATGAAGGATTGAGTGAAGCTTTTTCCAAGATTGAAGAGTATAAAGAGGATAAACTAGATGTAAATTCATATTTTGAGTTCCAGAATCTTGTAAAAGGTCTATTAAACAATCCAGATGATTATAAAAGATTCTACCATAATGTAGACGGAGAGATGATTTGCCACGATAAGCTTCATAATCTATATGGTTATAATATGACTAGAGCAGCAGGGGAAGCATTTGAGAGATTAGTACCTGAAAAAAGGATATTAATGTTTTCTCGTTCTTCTTATATTGGAATGCATAGATATGGAGGGATTTGGACTGGAGACAATAATTCTTGGTGGTCACATTTATTATTGAATATCAAAATGATGCCATCATTGAATATGTGTGGATTCCTTTATTCAGGTGCAGACATAGGAGGATTCGGCTGTAATACAACTAGGGACTTGGTACTTCGTTGGCTTGCTTTCGGAATTTTTACTCCATTGATGAGAAATCATTCATGCTCTATAAGACCACAGGAATGTTATCAGTTTGAACAAACAGTTGATTTTAAAAATATCATCGACCTTAGATATAGGTTGATTCCATATATCTATAGTGAGTATATGAAAGCTGTTTTAAATGACGAAATGTATTTTAGGCCATTAGCATTTGATTATCCTAGTGATTCCTTTGCAATACATGTTGAAGATCAACTAATGGTAGGTGAAGGAATGATGGTCACACCTGTATACGAGCAAAATGCAATAGGCAGATATGTATACCTTCCAGAAGATATGTTGAAGGTTAAGGTCAAAGGCGGAAAACTGACTGAAGAAATTCTACAAAAAGGACATCATCACATAGACATATCTCTAGATGAGGTAGTATTCTTCATTAAAAAGAATCACCTGATACCTATATGTGAACCGGCACTTAATACAGAAAAGTTGGACACTAATAATTTAACGTTGATAGGATATGTTGATGATAGTGTATCATATAAGCTATATCATGACGATGGTATGTCAAAGGACTATGACAGAAAAGACAATATGATTAATATTCAAGTTGAAAATGATACAGTAATTTCTGATTGCGATAATATTAATTTTAATCTAAAAATAAAGAGAGAAATTTAATTGTCCAAATGGTTCATAATAGTCAATGTAGAGCTGAAAAATTAATAGAGACACTCTATAATATGTATTGGTTAAGGAATAGTTTAACCAATACATTTTTTTTTGGAAGGGAGATTATTATGAAACAAAAAAGCTGGGTGAAAACGCTATTTTCTTTTGCATCAAGATGTAAAGGGAAAATTACCATATCTGTTATATGTGCAATAATTAGTGTTGCAGGCGGTATAGTACCTTATTTTGGAGTTTATAAGATTATATGTCTTTTCATTGATGAGACTCCAACCTTGGACAAAATTATATTTTGGTCCATAATTAGTATTGCAGGCTATTTGGTGCAGGTGCTATTTTATGGCATATCAACAACTTTATCACATATCTCTGCATACACTATTTTAGAATCTATCAGATTGAAAATTGCAGATAAATTAATGAAAGCGCCTCTTGGAACTGTGCTGAACGAACAAATTGGTAATCTGAAAAATATTATAGTAGATAGAGTAGAAGCCATAGAAATACCTTTGGCTCATGCTATACCAGAATTGATATCTAATCTATTATTACCAATTGGAGTATTCATTTTCTTATGTATGATTGACTGGCGTATGGCGTTAGCTTCTATGATAACCATACCAATTGCAGGTATTGTACTAAAAAGAATGATGAAGACTTTTAGTAAACAGTATGATGATTATATGAAAGCTAATAATCATATTAATAGTGTTATTGTGGAATATGTAGAAGGAATTGAAGTCATCAAGGCATTCAATCAATCTACATCATCATACGAAAAGTTTACTAAATCAGTTGATTCATTCAAGGGATACACTCTTGGGTGGTTTAGAAGTACATGGAAATCCTTGAATTTTGTAGGTGCAGTTTTACCTTCTACTATGTTAGGAACATTACCTGTTGGTATATTACTGTACCTTAATGGAAGTCTGACACCATCAGAGTTTACTATTTGTCTAATATTATCTATGGGAATAGTTTCTCCACTAATGAAGTTTTCAATCTTTGTAAATGATATAAAATCAATGGAATATTCTGTTAGGGATGCTGATATGTTACTTACGCTACCAGAGTTAAGTATAAAAAAAGAACCAGTGAGCTTTAAGAATTATGCAATTCAACTGGAAAATGTGTCATTTTCTTATGGAAGAGTTGATGATACAGAAGAAAAGATGGCATTATCTAATGTTGATATAAGTATTCCAGAAGGGTCATTTTCTGCTCTTGTTGGTTCTTCAGGTGGAGGTAAATCTACAGTTGCAAGGCTAATTGCAAGATTTTGGGATGTAAATGAAGGATGTATCAAGATAGGAGGTATCAATATAAAGGATATACCTCTTAATCAACTTGGAAATACAATTACCTATGTTGCTCAAGACAACTTTTTATTCAACTGTTCCCTGATGGAAAATATACGATTGGGGAAACCAAAAGCATCAGATGAAGAGGTTTTTGCTGCAGCAAAAGCTGCATGCTGTGATGAATTCATAAGTAAATTGGAAGATGGTTATAACACCAATGCAGGAGCAGCTGGAAAATGTCTTTCAGGTGGGGAAAAACAAAGAATTTCAATTGCTAGAGCTATCCTAAAAGATGCACCTATAGTAATATTGGATGAAGCAACTGCTTTTACCGATCCTGAAAATGAACATAAAATTCAAAAATCCATAGCCGCATTGACAAAAGGCAAAACATTATTAGTTATAGCACATAGACTCTCAACTATTAAAGACGCAGACCAGATAATAGTCATGGAAAAAGGAAATATTGTAAGTAATGGTAAACAAGGCGAGTTACTTAAGTCATGCCCTCTTTATATTAATATGTGGAATGCTCATATTAATTCAAAATCATGGACTGTTTCAACTAAAAGAAAAAAGGAGGCATAAGATAATGTTTAAAACCATAAAACGTATAATTATATGGACAGGCAATTATAAGAAATCTCTTTACATCGGGTTTGTATATTCTTTTTTAGTAACTATTTTTTCAGCTATGCCTATAATGGCAACTGGATATACATTAGATTTAGTATTAAAAGATATGAGAGGTGAGATTACTCTTGAAAAAAATCTTGCTTTTACCATGCTGATATTTATTATCCTAACAGTATTACTTCGTTTTTACTTCTCTTATCTAAGAGCTAAATCTCAAGAAAGTGTTGGATATGAGATAGCTGCAAAACAGAGGATTAAGATTGGTGAAGTACTCAAGAGGGTTTCTCTAGGATATTTTAACAAAAATAATACAGGAGATGTATCTGCTACATTAACAAGTGAGTTGTCAGTTCTTGAATTGCAAGGAATGAAAATGATAGATAAAGTCGTTAATGGTTATATCAATATTATTGCTACAATTTTATGTTTAGCCTTTTTTAATATAGAAATAGCATTAATATCTTTAGCTGGAGCTATATTATCCTTTATATTTGTAAACGGAATAAGTAGAAAGTGTAAAGAGAATGCACCTATACTAGAGAAAGCCCAGATAGATATGACAAGTGATACAATAGAATATATCAGGGGAATGCATATAGTAAAGGCTTTCAAACAAGATGGTGTAGCAATTGACAAAATAAAAAAATCATATAGTGATAGTAAAGGCATCAATATCAAGGTTGAAAAAAATTTTGTGCCTTATAATTGTTTGCATCTATTATCATTAAGATTAGCGTCAGTATTGATTGTTTTGATATCTGGAAGACTTGTATTGGATGGCAAAATGGATTTACCTATAATGTTGATGATTGGTGTATTTTCCTTCACAATATTTAGTAATGTAGAAGGCGTAAATGATGCTGCTCATTTACTTAGGTTGATTGATAACACCCTTAATAAGTTAGAAAAAATGAAAAACGCTGATTTTATAGATAAAGATGGAAAGGATATAGCACTAACCTCATATAATATAAGATTTGACCATGTAAGGTTTGCTTATGATAATAAAGACATTATAAATGATGTTTCGTTTAATATTCCACAAAATACTACAACAGCGATTATCGGTCCATCTGGAAGTGGAAAAACTACATTATGTAGTTTACTAGCCCGTTTCTATGATGTTAATTCAGGAAAGATATCTATTGGTGGAGTTGATATAAGAAAATTGACATGTGACAGCCTTCTATCTAATATGAGTATGGTATTTCAAAATGTCTATCTATTTCATGATACTATAAAAAATAATATAAGATTTGGTAATCCAAGTGCCACAGATGCCGAAATCAAAGAAGCTGCAAAAAAAGCTTGTTGTCATGATTTTATTATGGATTTGTCTAATGGGTATGATACTATGATAGGTGAGGGCGGTTCTTCTCTATCTGGAGGGGAAAAACAAAGGATTTCTATTGCTAGAGCAATTCTGAAAGATGCTCCTATTGTTATCCTTGACGAAGCTACAGCTAGTGTTGATCCAGAGAATGAACACTATATTCAAGAAGCAATAAGTTCATTGACCCATGGAAAGACTATCATCATCATTGCTCATAGACTTGCTACAATACAAAATGCAGACCAGATTCTAGTTGTTGACAATGGAAATATAGCCCAAAAAGGTACTCATGAGCAGTTATATAAACAAGAGGGTATTTACAGGAGATTCTTGACAATACGTGAAAGGGCTGAGAGCTGGAGCATCTGAAAAAGCAGCTTGACTAAATCTATAAAATAATCTATAATACTAGTTAATAAAATATGGTTCGTAATTATTAAGCATAAAATGGGGTACACCACCGCGGGTGTAAATCTCCATTTTATGCTTTTTTTTATGAATTAAACATAAGGGAAGTGAAGAAATGAGAGTTAATGGAACTGATATTAAGCTTGATGAGGATATAAATTTATATGATTTCTTGGTTAACAATAATTATGATATTACCAAGATTGCTGTTGAACATAATAGTAATATTGTTCCTAAGATAGAATATAGAAATATCATGCTCAAGAATAATGATACCTTGGAAATTGTCAGCTTTGTTGGAGGAGGTTGATATATGAAGATAACAGTTAACGGTAAAAGGATTAATACAGATGTAGTTACTGCATTCCAATTACGAAACCAGATTGGAAATGAAGATGATATTGTAATTTTCAACGGTTATCAAATAGAAGAAGATAAAAAGTTAGTAGAGAATGACACACTTAGTATCATAACAAAAGGTGCTATGGTTAATAGTGATGAGCTAGAGAGTATGCTAATGGCTAGACATACTCCTAATGTACATAAAAAGATTAAAAAAGGTAAAGTGGCTATAGCTGGATTAGGAGGATTAGGTTCTAACATTGCAATCATGCTTGCAAGAACGGGCATTGGAGAAGTACTCCTTGTAGATTTTGATATTGTTGAACCAAGTAATCTAAATCGCCAGTGTTATAATATCAGTCATTTAGGTATGCCTAAGACAGAAGCGCTAAAACAGCAGATAAAAGAAATCAATCCTTATATAGAAGTACAGATTAAGACTGTAAAAGTAACTATAGATAATGTTTATGAGCTTTTTAATGGATATGATATTATTTGTGAAGCCTTTGATAAGCCTGAGGCAAAATCAACACTTGTTAACGTAGCTTTGGAAGAGATGGATGACGTGAAGATTGTTGCAGCTTCTGGTATGGCAGGTTATGGCAGTTCCAATATAATCAAGACAATCAATCCTATGAAAAGATTATATGTATGTGGTGATTTACAGAGTGAAGCAAAAATCGGACAAGGGCTAATGGCTCCAAGAGTGAATATATGTGCAGGGCATCAAGCTAATATGATACTAAGATTATTACTAGGAATAAATGATATATAGGAAAGGATGTATAAAATGAATGATAAATTAATAATAGGAGAACACGAATTTGATTCAAGATTTATATTGGGTTCAGGTAAATTTTCTTTGGATATGATAGATGCAGTTATAAATAAGGGAGATGTAGAGATAATAACTCTTGCCTTACGACGCTCTAATGTAGGTGGGCAAGAAAATATATTGGATCATATACCAGAAGGTATAACATTATTGCCTAATACTTCTGGTGCTAGAAATGCTTCTGAAGCAGTAAGGATAGCAAGACTTTCAAGAGAAATTGGATGTGGTAATTTCATAAAGTTAGAGGTAATAAGAGATTCAAAATATCTGATGCCAGATAATTATGAAACCATAAAAGCTACTGAAATTCTTGCAAAGGAAGGTTTTGTTGTAATGCCTTATATGTATCCAGACCTAAATGTAGCAAGAGCATTAGTAGATGCTGGTGCAGCAACTATCATGCCTTTGGGTTCACCTATCGGCAGTAACAAAGGACTTTGCACAAAAGATTTTATAAAGATATTAATTGATGAAATAGATGTACCAATTATCGTAGATGCAGGTATAGGCCGTCCATCACAAGCCTGTGAGGCAATGGAAATGGGGGCTGATGCAGTTATGTGTAATACAGCGATTGCTACCGCTTCTGATATATATACAATGGCAGAAGCATTTAAACTTGCAATAAGGTCAGGACGTAAAGCTTACTTAGCTGGACTTGGAAGAGTTTTGAACAATAAAGCGGAAGCTTCTAGTCCTTTAACTGGATTTTTGGAGGATTGATTATTATGAATAGAGAAAAAGTAAACCACATGGAATATTTAGAAGGAATGGATGTCATAGATTCAGATTTAATGGAAAAAGTATTGGGAATAGTAGATAAATACGATTATCATATGTATACTTCCAAAGACGTTGAGATAGCACTGGAGAAAGACATGATTACAATAGATGATTATGGGGCTTTGTTATCTCCAGCAGCTATGCCCTATTTAGAAGATATGGCAAAAAAAGCTACTATGAATACAAAAAAATATTTCGGTAATTCTGTAACCATGTTTACTCCTTTATATATATCAAACTACTGTGAAAATCATTGTGTTTATTGTGGGTTCAACTGTATGAATAAAATTCAGAGAGGAATGCTTACATTAGAAGAAGTAGAACAAGAACTTAAAAATATTGCATCCACTGGTTTGAAAGAGATTCTGTTATTGACAGGTGAATCCCGTAGTACTTCTAGTGTAGAATATATTGGAGGTGCCGTAGAATTAGCCGCAAAATATTTTTCTGCAGTTGGAATAGAGATATATCCTCTTAATACAGAAGAATATGCTTACTTACATAAACGTGGTGCCGATTTTGTTTCAGTTTACCAAGAAACCTATAATACAGATAAGTACGAACAGGTTCATTTAAGTGGTTCGAAACGAATATTTCCATACAGATTTTATGCACAAGAAAGAGCTTTGTTAGGTGGTATGAGAGGAGTATCATTTGGAGCATTATTAGGTATAGATGATTTTAGAAAAGATGCTTTTGCTACAGGATTACATGCGTATTTTGTACAGAAGAAGTATCCTTATGCAGAAATTTCATTTTCAACCCCTAGGCTAAGACCTTATATCAATAATGCTGATAATAACCCTAATGATGTTCACGAAAAACAGCTTCTACAGGTAATGACAGCTCATCGTATTTTCATGCCATTTGCAGGTATAACCATTTCTACAAGGGAGAGAGCAGGTTTTCGTAACAATGTTATTGGAATGGCAGCAACCAAGATATCTGCAGGTGTAAAGGTTAGTGTTGGAGGTCATGGGGAAGAAGAAAAAGGTGATGAACAATTTGAGATTTCCGACCCACGAGATGTAGAAGAAATCCACAATATGATTCTTGATAGAGGCTTACAGCCAGTATATACTGATTATATCTATGTTTAGGAGAAAGAGTATGCTTATTTGTGTAACTAATAGAAAATTGTGTAGAGATAATTTTATAGAGAGAATAAATAAGATAGCAGAAGGAAAACCCCATGCGATAATGTTAAGGGAAAAGGATATGGATAGATCTGAATATGAATGTCTAGCTTTGAAGATAAAAGAAATATGTAATAATAGTAATGTAGAGTTGATAATCAATAATAATATAGAAACAGCTACGAAACTAGGTATTTCCAATATTCATCTATCAATGTCTGCTCTTAGGACAAATAAGAATCGATTAAGTCAATTTACTAATATAGGTGCTTCTGTTCATTCATTGGCTGAAGCTAAAGAAGCTGGGGAGTTAGGTGCTTCATATATAATTGCGGGACACATATTTCCTACTGATTGCAAACAAGGGGTTCCACCAAGAGGTATATCATTTTTGCAAGAAGTATGTCATATCTCATCTATACCTGTATTTGCAATAGGAGGTATAACTAGTGATAAAAAAAAGGATATAATTAAAACCGGGGCAAAAGGAATGTGCATTATGTCTCAGATTATGAATTGTACTAATCCAATTGAATGTATTGATAGTTTTGAAGTTAATTGAGATTCAATCTAAAAATCACCCCTTATAATGTTTTCTAAATGCACCTGGGGTGACTTTTTCTATTCTTTTAAACCATTTACCATAATAACTTGCATCTTCAAAGCCTACTTGTTTACCTATTTTACTTATACTCAGACTGGTATTCAGCATTAATTCTTTGCTTTTTTGTATCCTGACCCCATTAATGTATTCAAAGGGTCTTTTTTTAGTGCTTTCAATAAAAATTCTGCATAGATATTGAGGTGTTACATCAATAAGTGATGCCAAGGTATCTATAGTAAGAGTGTTAAAATAATTTTCATTGATATATTCAATGACTATAGCCATTTTAGATAATTGAAAAGGGGAAGATTTATGTATGATGTAATCAGGTAATGACATTATAAAATCATAGCTCATTACAGACAGTTGATTATGGTTATTATAAGAATCACCAGTTTCGATACAGTTAATAATTTTTTGCCTTATTAGGTCTATGTCTTTTATATAATAATAGTTAGATTTATAGAACCCCAAGGAATTCAGCAGTTGTTTCACAGCAAATCCATCAAAAGTAATCCAATCAGTAAGCCATGTTTCTGATAAAGGACGATAATGATGAGGTTCATCTTTGTATATAATCATACCCATGTCTTTTTCTAATATAATACTGTCATTACCAATTGTTACCTCGCCTTTCCCCTCATAACATTGAATCCAATGATATGAAGAAAAACCATATCTACGGTCAATGCTATCCTGATGGAATTCACAACCTGCTGATGTTAAGTAAATGGGTAATTTAGCATCTTTATCCAATATCATTGGGAAGAATGTCTGTTGCATAAGAAATCACCTCTTCATAATATAATAATATAGTTTCATATAATTATATATACCATAATATTATTAGATGTACAAGGAAATATATCTTTGCTATATTATTAATATAGTTATATATTTGTATCTTATATATGTAAGAAATTAAAGATCAGCAAGAAATATTATATTTTGGGAGGAGATATTATGCATAAAGATATATCATTCAATAACGACTGGTTATATACTGCAAGGTTTGAGGAAGAATTCATTGAAAGGAACTATGATGATTCCTCTTTCAATAATGTGATGCTGCCACATGCTAATAAGACTATACCGTATAATTATTTTGATGAGAAAGATTACCAATTTGTTTCATGCTATAGAAAACATTTCACTATTGAAGATAAATACATTAAGAATGGATTATTTATTGATTTTGAAGGTGTAATGACTTATGCAAAATGTTTTGTCAACGGAGAATATGTAGGTGAGCATAAAGGTGGGTATACACCTTTTTCAATAGACATCACGGATAAAGTATTATTTAATGAAGATAACGTATTGACAGTAATGGTAGATTCTACAGAAAGAAATGATATACCTCCTTTTGGACATACAATAGATTATCTATGCTACGGGGGAATATATCGAGAAGTTACATTAAGAATAGTTGATGATATACATATTAGTCATTCATTCATTCGTACTGAAGATGTTTTGAGTGATAATAAGACATTAGAAACAGATATTTATATTAGCAGTAAGATATCAGCTGATATAATAGTAGAAATAAAATTGTTGGACGAAGAAAATAATGTATTAGGAACAATAGAAAAGAATATAGAAGTTAGTATAGGTGATACTGTAAAGACAATATCCCTCAATGGATTGACTAATATAAAGTTATGGGATATAGATAGTCCTAATCTATATAATGTGTCAATTTTATTAAAGAAAGACAATGAAGTCATAGATAAACGTGAAGAAAGAATAGGTTTTAGAACAGTAGAGTTTACAGAGAATGGATTCTATCTTAATAATAGACATCTTAATTTAGTTGGGCTTAACCGTCATCAAGCATTTCCTTATGTAGGCTATGCCATGCCAAAAAGAGCACAAGAAAAAGATGCAGAGATACTAAAAGACTTAGGGCTTAATATTGTAAGAACTTCCCACTATCCACAATCAAGACATTTCTTGAACCGTTGTGATGAGATTGGATTATTGGTTCTTGAAGAGATTCCAGGATGGCAGCATATCGGAGATGAAGCTTGGAAAGAGGTTGCTTGTGAGAATGTAAGAGAGATGATTACAAGAGATTATAACCATCCTTCCATTATCATATGGGGGGTTAGAATCAATGAATCAAGGGATGACCATGATTTCTATGTAAAAACTAATGAGATAGCCCATAATCTAGATATTACTAGGCAAACAGGTGGAATAAGATGTATATCTGATAGTGAATTACTGGAAGATGTTTATACTATGAATGATTTTGATATACATCAGAGACGACAGCAAAGTATAACTGGTCTAGATCATCTGGTTCCTTATATGGTCACTGAGAAAATAGGGCATACTTATCCTACTAAAAGATTTGATAAAGAAGAAAGACTTATAAATCATGCAAACAGACATATCAATGCTCATAATGAAACGTATTTAGATAGTACTATCAGTGGCTTGATATGCTGGTGTGCATTTGATTATAATACCCATTACGATTTCGGTTCAGGTGATAGAATATGTTATCATGGCGTAATGGATATGTTCCGTATACCTAAATTGGCTGCTGCCACATATCGTTCACAAAAAGACCCAGAAGTAGAACCTGTGCTTGAGCCTGCAACTATCTGGGCTAATGGTGAAAGAGATGGAGGAGGAATATCTCCAATAATTGTATATACTAATTGTGAGAAAGTAGAAATGTATATAGAAGATAAATATATTGATTGTTATCTACCTGATAAAGAGACTTATAGAGGGTTAGTCCATCCCCCAGTAATAATAGATGCTAATGTAAGTACATGGGGCAGTTCTTGGGGGGATGTAAGATTTGTTGGATATGTAGGTAATAAGGAAGTAATTGAAAAACAATTTTGTAAGAATCCTATTGCCACAGAATTAATAGGTATAGCAGATGATGATACCTTGAAAAGTGGTGATTGGGATACTACTAGGATTGTTTACAAATGTGTTGATCAAAAAGGTAATATATTACCTTTTATTAACGAATTTATTGAGCTTGATGTTGAAGGTCCAGCTGAGATAATAGGACCAGATAAAGTAAGTTTGATAGGTGGATGTATAGGTATTTGGATTAAGACAACAGGAAAAAAAGGTGAAATCATACTCAAGGCTCGATCTTCTCGTTTTAGTGCAAATGATATCAAAATAACAGTGGAATAGAAAAAATATAAAATTTTTTGTAAAAGGTATAAACCTACTTTAGCGAATAAAAAACTAATGTAGGTTTATTTTTGTTAGTTTATATAAATATTACAAAAAAATTACAAATAAATGTTACAAAAGTTTGACGTACAGAATAATAAATGTTATAATTATGTAATATATGAACAGAGACTCATACGAATGTAGAATTTGACAAAATATCGTAAAAATATGACGTTTTTGTAGACAATAGTAAAGAGGGTGTTAAATGGAAACAGCGAAGATGATAAAAAAACAATATAAAAGATAATAGTTGATAATTAAAGATAATTTTAACGATAATAATGAAATAATTATAATATATGGAAATTGATTTAACGAACTTACATACGGAGGATAAAACATGAGCCCCATAAATATGAAAACTGTTGGAAAAAATACGATTGTATTGATTGTTATGTTTTTTTCATTGATATTTGCTACAGTGTTCATACAAGCAAATATGAATGATCAATCTCAAATGGTATATAAAGTTACTTATAAAAATAGTGAAATAGGATTTGTTGAAAATACAGAAAATATTGGTCAGATAATGAAAGATGTAACAATTCGTTTGCAAAATGAATTAGAAACGGTAGTATTAGTAGATGATTTAGTTAGTACTTTTCCAGTTAAGAAAGATAAACAAGTTCTTATGACAGATGAAGAGTTAAAAAATGGGTTGTTTACTACATTATTATATAACAAGAATGATTTTTTTGTAAAAGCAAAAGTATTATCAATTGATGAACAAACCAAGATTGTTTTAAAAGATGATCAAACAGCTGAATCTGTTTTGGAAGATGTTAAAAGTGGTTATATATCACAAGACCATCAAGGAAGTGTTGAGGCTGTTGCATTTGTAGAATCAGTACAGGAAGATACACTTTATGTTAGCCAAGAAAGTATTGTTCAAAAAGATGAAGCAGTTAGTAAGCTAAAGTCAAGTAAAGATGAAAAAGTTACATATACAATAAAATCTGGAGATACATTATCAGAAATAGCAAATGGTAATGGAATGGGATTATCAGAATTATTGAAGATAAACCCACAATTCAAACAAGATAGTGTAATCCAAATTGGACAAGAAGTTAACTTAATGGTTCCAAAACCATTATTATCTGTAAAAGTAAAAGAACAACTTACATATGAAGAAAGTATAGCAAGTCCTGTTGAATATCAAAAAGACAGTAGCAAATATAAGACATACAAGAAAACAATTCAACAAGGTGAGCCAGGAATAAAAGAATTAACAACCAATGTTACTTGCATTAATGGTTTAGAATCAGAAAGAGAAATTGTATCTGAGAAAGTTATAAAAGAACCAATTAAAACAATTATTGTTGTTGGAACAAGAACTCTACCAACTTTTTCAAGACCAGTTTACGGTAGAATTACATCTCCATTCGGTAGAAGATGGGGATCATTCCACACAGGAATTGATATAGGTGTTCCTAGAGGAACTAAAGTAAAAGCTTCAGAATCAGGAACAGTAATTTTTTCTGGATGGAGTGGAGGATATGGCTATTTAGTTAAGATAGACCATGGAGAAGGATATGTAACTTATTATGCACATAATAGTAAGTTGTACGTTAAAAAAGGACAGAAGGTTACAAAAGGTCAATCTATCGCTGCTTCAGGTAGTACAGGAAATAGTACAGGACCTCACGTACACTTTGAAGTTCGTAAAAATGGAGTTCCACAGAATCCTTCAAATTACTTATAGTCAAGTAGATTATACATATAAAAAAATAAAGAAATAGAATAAACCGAGTAAAGTCATTATTTACTCGGTTTTCATGTTATATGATAATTAACATTATAAGTTTTTTATAAGTATTACATGAACAATTCTAGTATTCTAACAAATAGTGAGCTGAAAAGAACTGTAATTATTCCTGCCAATCCTATGGATAATCCGCTCATTGCACCTTGTATTTCTCCCATTTCCATAGCTTTTGAAGTCCCCACTGCATGGGAGGATGTACCGATTGCAATACCAATAGCTACTTCATCATTTATCCTAAAAAACTTCATTACCAATGGGGCAATTATGGCACCTGTAATTCCTGTTAAAACAATTGCAACTACTGTTATTGCTGGGATTCCACCAATAGTACTGGATACTTCTATACCAATAGGAGTAGTTATTGATTTTGGAATAAGTGTATAAAACAATTGATCTTCATAAGCAAATACTTTGCATAACGCAAATACACTGGTTATAGTTGTAAGTACACCCACAACAATCCCAATTAGAATGGGTTTTGTATTTTCTTTGAACAAATGGAATTGTTTATACAAAGGAACAGCCAAAATCACTGTTGCAGGTCCTAAGAAGTATGATATCATATCTCCGCCCTTTGAATATGACTCCAAAGGTATATCAAATATCAGTAATACTCCAATAATCAAACCGATACTAATTAAAAGTGGATGCATAAGAGCTAATTTGGTCTTTTTATTTATGTATAAACCAATTTCAAACATTACAATTGAAATTAATATGCCAAAGCTAGGATTATTAAAAAAATCTTCCATCATTTTCTGCCTCTTTTCATGACTTTTTGAACAGTTAAACCAGTGACACTCATTACTATGATAGTAGTAATGATTACAATGAATAAAAAGCTTATCCATATATTACTTAATGTATCAAGTGATGATATCAAAGCTACGCCAGGGGGAATAAAGAAGAATGCTAAATGATTTAGTAGAAAATCACTTATTTCTTTAATTTTTTCAACCTTGATAATATTAAGACTAAGCAATACAAATAAAATCAGCATACCTAGAATATTACCGGGAACAGGTATATGACAAAGCTTATTAAGTATCTCACCAATTAAAAAAATTCCTATTATAATGCCAAATTGTCTTAGTAACTTCATAGTCTTCCTTCTTTCAGTATTTATATAGTGGTATAATGGTCATACCAATATTAGAAAATATAATATCACGATATCACATAATAATCAAGAGTTCTTAGGGGTTTTATTCACAAATGCCAAATGTTCTCTCATAGCATTTTGAGCTTCTTCAGGATTATGAGATTTTATTGAATCATATATATCTTCATGTTGCTTGATAAGTAAATCCTTTTGTTCTGGATTCTTTAATATCATCTCTCTTGCATCAATAATAGATGCTTCCATTAAATATTGTACAGAAAGCAATATATTCATAATTAAACTGTTGGCTGCTATTTCTGATATTTTATAGTGAAATTCTTTATCAATCTTGGCACATAAATTTTCATCATCAGTTGTTCTAAGCTTGTTAATCAATACTTGTAATTCTTCAATATCTTTTTCTGTGGCTTTCTTAGCAGCTAAAGAAGCAGTTTCTAATTCTAGTAGTCTTCTAAGTTCAAGTATTTCTTGGGTATTGCCTTTACTTAACATAAATTTAACTGATAGTGGTTCAAGAAGAGTATTAGAGACGTTTGAGCTAATAAAATTACCTTCACCTTGTCTGCTTTCAACTAAACCAATAACCTCCAAAGCTCTTATGGCTTCTCTTACTGAGGTTCTACTAACACCTAATAGATCAGTTAATTCTCTTTCAGCAGGTAGACGATCACCTTCTTTTAGTGTACCTTCTAAAATCATCTTTTGGATTTGTTCAATAACATATTCATATATCTTCTTATTCTTTACTGGAGAAAAAATATTAATCACCTCTAAATACAGTTTTTATCCAGAATGGATATTAAATAATATTTTAGTATATTCAATTTAATATGTAAAGTAATTAGAGTTAAAATAATTTGACCAAAGTGGGTAAATCTGCCTTTACATTTAACGCATAATAGAATATAATATTAATAATGATAATTATTATCAATGGCTGCAAATGCAATAAAGCAGTTATTGACGCTAACTATATTGAAAGAGGTGCTTGCTTTGAATGATAATGTCATTGTTAGTAATGCAAATGATTTTTATAAATTTTTTGTTGAGGAATGTAAATTTGAAAGTGAAAAAGCAGGTATGTACATAAGATATTATGTAAGTCCACAGTACGGAGAAGGTTTTATAGAACAGATTAAATTTCCAAACGGACTGGAATTATGTATAACCGATGTATATCTAAAAAAATCTATAGGTTTTGAATATAATCTAATAAACCCACCATATGAAATTAACTACATGATTGATGGTAATCTGTTCCATAATGAAATGGAAGCTAAGGATATGAATATAAGCAGCGGTAATATAAGTGTCTATTTCAGAAAAAAAATGAGTGGATTATTTAAAATCATAAAAGATAGAAGAGTAAGATACATAACTATAGTAGCGGACGAAAGGTTCATCGAAGAGAGTCTGCTAAATGAAGAATACCATAAAGGTCTTAGTAAATTCAAACGTTCAAATAGGGCAATTGAACTTACTAAACCACATAAACCAAGAGCAGAACTAAAAGCTATCTTTAATCAGATGGTATCATGTGATTTTTCCAATGTAGGTAAATTAATGTATCTCCAAAGTAAGTCAATAGAAGCATTATGTTATGTATGGGAAAAAGAAATTACCATGTTAGAAAATCAAGAAAATACATTATTCATTGATAAAGACGCTCTAGAATCAATAGAACTAGCAAGGCAGCTAATTGAAGACAACATGGTAGAACCCTTTACAATTAAAGAATTGGCAAAACAAGTACATATGAATGAATACAAACTAAAAAAAGGTTTCAAACAACTCTATAACACTACCATTTTTGGATACCTAAGACATATAAGAATGGTAAAAGCAAAAGAACTGCTGGAACAACGAGACATGAATATCGGTCAGGTCTCATGCGCAGTAGGTTACACTAACGCAAGCCATTTCTCAAAAAATTTCAAAGAATATTACGGAGAAAATCCTAAGATTTTTCGTTTTGGAGCATAAATACTCCCTCCATAGGCAGAAAAAAGTTAGATAAGACTATATAATCCTATATAAAGATTGTATGGTCTTATTTTTTTATGAGGATTCTTGAAATCAGCTGCTAGACATATTTTCTTAACTAACTACCGAGTGGATGTAGTATAGGGAAATATGGAGCAGTGAGCCATGGACGGCGAACTCAGCCATTTAAACATGGACGTTTAACTGGCTGACGTAATATTTCCCTATACTATATTCACGACCGTAAGCTTAAACATTAATGGAAATACAAGAATCCCAAGGAATAACACCACAAGTAGTCATTATTGAAAGGAGGATTAATAGTTATATTCTGTTAACTATTATACCAATATGATTAATAGCATTAAAGAACTTATTAACATTTGCAGTGGGGAAAAAAGAAAGTATTACTTATCAGTAATTTGTGGATTTCTATCAGTAATCTTTTCTATAGTACCTTATTATTGTACTTATAAGATTATTACAGAATTTCTAGCATCAAATTATCAAGTAGGAACTTACATTTTCATAGCTGTATTAGGTATTATAATGAGATTTGTATGTTTCAGTATATCTTCTTACACTTCTCACAAAGCAACAGCAGATTTGCTTTATAATCTACGTCTAGATGTACTTGGCAAATTAGAAAAACTGTCTCTTGGGGTGGTTATGCAAAACAACAGCGGGTATTACAAAAAATTAATTGTAGAAGATATAGAAAGTCTAGAAAAATTTCTTGCCCATCACATTCCAGAAGTATCATCCAGTCTGGGAGTACCAATAGTAGTTGCGATTCTACTATTCATATTAGATTGGAGGATGGCTTTAGCAACTGTGATCTTAATACCTATTGCCTACAAGATTTTATCTGGAATGATGCAGGGAAGTGAAGAAAAGATGGAAAATTACTCTACATCCTTAATGAATATGAATTTTTCTCTTATAGAGTATATTCAAGGAATGATGGTAATAAAATCTTTTAATAAAACAGATGCTGCAATTAATAAAATAGATTCTTCGGTAGATAGTTTCAAATTCCATGTATTGGATTGGTATAGATCCTGTTGGAAGTATATGTCTGGATTTGCCATTTTGATAAAAGCTAACTTATTGATTCTTTTACCTGTTGGAGGATTATTATATTTATATGGGGAAGCTGATTTAAGTAAAGTTATCTTTTTCTTTCTGATGTCATTTTCATTTTCGGTACCACTGGTAAAATTAGGTGAATTCACTGATACTATGCCAATGATCAGTCAGGCTTATTCACAGATTAAAGAGTTTTTATCACAAGAGGAATTCAATGATAGCAAAGCTAATGTAAAACTAAAGAATAAATCCATAGAGTTTAGAAATGTATCCTATTCTTATACAGATGAAAAACAAGTCATAAAAGATATATCTTTCGTAGCTAATGAAGGTAAACTAACGGCACTTGTTGGTGAATCTGGTTGCGGAAAAAGTACTATTGCCAAACTTGCTGCCCGCTTTTTTGATGTAAATAGCGGTGAAATACTAATAGGAGGTATAAATATTAAGAATATACCTTTTCAACAGCTAATGGATAATATAAGTTTTGTTTTCCAAGATACAATAATCTTTCATGATACCCTTAGAAATAACATTAAAATGGGTAGACCAGATGCTTCGGATAAAGAAATTATGCGAGTGGCAAAACTGGCATCATGTACTGAGCTGATAGAGGAAAAAGGCTTAGATACAATTATAGGAGGAACGGATGTAAAACTATCTGGTGGCGAAAAACAAAGAATAGCTATAGCAAGAGCCATATTAAAAGATGCACCTATAATTATTTTAGACGAAGCTACTGCTTCATCTGATGCAGAGAACCAAATGGAGATTCAGAAGGCTATATCTAATCTTGCAAAAAACAAAACAGTACTTGTTATAGCCCATAGATTATCAACTATAGAAAACGCAGATAAGATAATAGTACTTTCAAACGGACATATAAAAGAGCAGGGAACTCATTCAAAATTATTACTTGAGAATGGATTATACGAAAATATGTATACAAAATATCAAGAATCCCTTAGTTTCAAAATCCGTTCAAAGGAGGTAAGTTAATATGTTTCATTCTATAAAAAGAATCTTGCATTTATCAGGTGAGTATAAATCAAAAGTAAAAAAGGGAATATTGTTAGGAATTCTAGAAAGTATATTCTCTTGTGCACCACTGCTTTTCATGTTGTTTTTTATAAGAGACATGATTAATGATGAGTTGACAGTTTCTAATATATTGATATACACAGTGACCTTCGCAATAAGCATATTAATACAGTTTATACTTCATTACAGAGAAACAGCTGCAATCAGTAGTGTTGGATATGAAGTTATTGCTCAAAAAAGAAAAGATATAGCGGTATTTCTCAAAAAAATTCCAATGGGAGATTTTGTTGGTAAAAGCTTAGGAGAAATTAATGCAATTGTCACAAATGAACTTACACAAATAGAGTTATATGCTATGCAGCTGGTTTCTAAAGTTATAAGCAGTATAACAATACTTGTCATCACAATCGTTTTTCTAGGGATATTGAACATTCCTATGACAATAGCTTTCTTCATAGGATTTCCAATTTCATTTGTGATTAACAAAGTAAGCCATAAGATGTATATAAAATCAGCTAATACAAAAATAGAAGCAGAAAGTTATTTGATAAACAATACTGTGGAGTATACACAGGGAGTTGCAACAGTAAAAGCTTATAATAATGGTAGAAATCATTCGGAACGGATGAAAGGTGTATTTAAAGAATTTGCTAATAAGACTATTAAGGCAGATGCTAAAGTGATTCCATTACTACAAGGATATGCATTATTCATGTACCTTGGCTTTGGTGTCGTTCTATCACTTGGAACTTATTTATTGATGAATAACAAAATTGATTTTAGTGTATTTCTTATGTTTGCAGTTATTGGAGTACATATATATCAACCTTTTGAAATTCTATCTTCTTATTCAGGAACATTAAAAGCTATGGAGGTGAGTCTAGATAGATTGGAATATTTAATGAAATTCAGTCCTCTCAAAGAACCAAAGGAAGATGTTAGGGCAGATAACTTCAGCGTAGAATATCAAGATGTAACTTTTGGTTATACCAAAGAGCCAATAATTAGAAATCTTTCTTTTAAAGCGGGAGAGAATACTACGACAGCTATTGTGGGTGCATCAGGTAGTGGTAAGACCACACTAATACAACTCATGATGAGATTCTGGGACATAGATAAAGGTAATATCAAAATAGGAGGAAGAAATATATATGATTATAAAATAGAAACACTGATGAAATATATTTCTGTGGTATTCCAAGATAATTATCTTTTCAATGATACAGTTTACAACAATATAATATATGGAAATGAAAATGCTAAAAAAGAAGATGTTATAAGAGCTGCAGAATTAGCATGTTGTCATGAATTTATTAATAAACTACCTAATGGTTACGACACGATGGTAGGAGAAGGCGGTTCTACCTTGTCAGGAGGAGAACGTCAGAGAATTGCAATAGCAAGAGCTATTATAAAAGATTCACCTATCATTATCTTAGATGAAGCTACAAGCGGTGTAGACCCTATCAATGAAGTGGAGATACAAAAAGCAATATCTGAGTTGATAAAAGGAAAGACAGTATTCACTATTGCTCATAAATTCTCATCTATAACTGATGCAGACCAGATATTAGTATTAGACCAAGGACAATTGAGAGAAAAAGGTACTCATGAAGAACTAACTAAAAAAGACGGTATATATCGTTCCTTATGGGAACGTCAGTTAGGAGTAAATAAATGGACAATACGAAGCAACTAAAGATTACCAAATTCCTGATAAAAAGAATTGTTTTATTAATATTAGTACTCCTAGCTATTACTATGTTATGTTTTACCTTACTTAATTTATCACCAATAGATGCTACGGATGCATATATCCACAAACATATGATGCCTCCTACAGAAGAAACGGTTCAAAAGATACAGATGAAATTAGGTCTTGATAAATCACTAGGGGTAAGGTACCTGTTATGGTTGAAAAATGCTCTTACACTTAATTTTGGAGAATCATTCGTATCAGGTAAACCTGTTATAGATGAAATAACAATATGCTGTCCAAGGACTTTTAAATTAGTATTAGGTGCAGTGTTGATTATGTTGTTTTTATCTGTATTACTGGGAATATTGTCTGCACTTAAAAAAGATAAGATAGTGGATCAGGTCGTGAGAGTAATTACATTAATGGGTATGTCAATCCCTTCCTATTGGATTGGATTTATGCTGATATACCTTTTCTCTATCAAGTTAGAGATATTACCATTTATATTCAACGATTCTTTCAGCTCATATATTCTACCTAGTTTTACTTTGGCTATACCGTTTATAGCAACGTATACCAGAATGGTCAGAACCAATATATTAGAAAGAGTAGAAGAAGATTTTGTTGTATATGCAAGAGCAAGAGGAATATCTACCTCCAAGATTATGTTAAAGCATATATTAAAAAGTTCAAGTGTATCCTTGATCTCTCTTCTAGGGCAGAATATTGGTAATATCTTAGCAGGTACAGCAGTCATAGAGACAGTATTTTCAATAAAAGGATTAGGCAGATATGGTATAGATGCTATATTTACAAGAGATAATCCAGCCATTAATGCATATGTTGTCATAATTGCTTTTTGTTTTGTATTTGTTAACTTAATATCAGATGTAGTAGCGATGAAATTAGACAAAAGAGTAGGTGAAAATAGTTTATTATGATAAAGAAATTTATAAAAAACAAAAAGTGTAAAGTTGGTCTGATAATCATTTTAGTAATAATCGTTTTCGGTGTCATTTACCCTATTGTTTCACCAAATGACCCATATGCAGTATCATCAGCAGATAAGTACATAGGATTATCAACAAGATTTCCCCTTGGTACAGATAGCTTTGGAAGATGTGTACTGACAAGGATAGCAGTAGGAACTAAATACTCACTCTTGGTATCTTTTGTCATAATAGGAGCAATTTCTGTTATCAGTCTATTAGTAGGAACGATTCCTACTTATTACGGTGGGAAATATGATCGGGCTTTTGTTGCTGTCTGTGATGTGATCATGGCTTTTCCACAAATGATTTTTGTTCTCGTCCTCATTGGTATATTAGGAAAAGGGATTGGTAATCTTATGATTTCTATGATTATATCTCAATGGGCATGGTATGCAAAATTCGTCAGAGGTTATGTGCTAGAAGAGAAAAACAAAGGTTATGTAAAAGCTGCTATAGCCTCTGGTACCAAGAGTTACAAGATAATCTTACGGCATATAATACCTAATATCTTACCTGCTTTTATTGTATATGTAAGTGTTGGGATGGGACGTGTAATATTAGAGCTTTCTGCATTTTCATTCTTAGGTCTTGGAGTAAGTCCAGAGATTCCTGAATGGGGAGCTATGCTCAATGAAAATAGAAAATGTATATTTACCCACCCAGAGTTGATGCTTTATCCTGGACTGTTTATATTTTTTACAGCCATGGCTTTTAATTTATTAGGTGATGGATTGAGAGATATCTTTGACCACAGAAAAGGAGGAGTAAATGAATCAGTTTGTAATTGAAGATTTAATAGTGAAAAATGCAGATAGATCTTTGGTTGATTCCGTTAATCTATCTGTAGAAAAAGGAGAGATTCTTGCAATAACAGGTCAATCAGGTAGTGGAAAAACCTTGACATTCAAAGGAGCTACAGGATTACTGACCTCAGAACAATTAACAGTTGATGGCAGAGTTAGATGGAATGGGGAATATTATTCTCCAAGTGAGATGAAAGCTTTTTTAGGGAAAGAGATATCTTATGTCATGCAGAATCCTATGACTGCTTTTAATCCTGTTATTACTATAGGTTCACATTGCAGAGAAACTCTCAGGGAGCATTTGAAGGTAAGTAAAAAAGAAGCTGACAAGATTGCAATTGATTGGTTTTATAAACTTAATTTAAAAGATGCGAAAAGAGTATATAAAAGCTATTGTTATGAATTGAGTGGTGGTATGTTACAGAGGGTTATGTTAGCTCTGGCAATGGCTGTTGGAAGTAAAATGATAGTGGCAGATGAACCAACAACAGCTCTTGACACCATAACCCAAAAAAAGATTCTGTCAGAATTCATAAGAATCAATAAAGAATATGGAGTAACTATTATTTTCATATCCCATGACTTTGGAATTATCAGTCAAATAGCTAATCATATAGCGGTAATATCAGAGGGTACGCTTATTGAGTATGGAAGCACAGAGAAAATTTTAACTAATCCAGAAAAAGAATTAACTATTAAAATGCTAAAGGAATTAAGTATATGATTAAAATAAAGAATCTTAGCAGGAAGTATGGAAACAACACAGTACTTGATAATGTTAGTTTTCAAATTAAATATAAACAAAGTACAGCGATAGTAGGAGAAAGTGGTAGTGGAAAGTCTACCATAGCTAATATTCTATTAGGTTTTTACAAAGAAAATACAGCTGAGATATCTTACCAAGGAAGGTCATTGAATGAATTCAATAGTAATGACTGGAAGAATTACAGGAAGGATATACAACCTGTTTTTCAGGATGCCAAGAATAGTCTTGACCCTAGAATGAAGGTAAAAGATATTATAGCCGAACCTCTTTGTAACTTTACAAAGCTGAGTAAACAAGAAAGATACAATAAAGTAAAAGAAATATTAGAACTTGTTGATCTTAATAAAGAAGATGGAGAAAAATTTCCCCATGCATTTAGTACTGGTCAGCAAAAAAGAATCAACTTAGCAAGAGCAATCATATGTAATCCTAAAATAGTAATCCTTGATGAATTAACTTCTGGTCTTGATCCGGAAATAAAAAATAATATAATCGATTTGATAAAAAGACTTCAAGAGGATTATAACATTACATTTATTGTCATAACACATGATATTAGTGTCGCTATGAGTTTAACATCTCATATTATTATTCTTAAGGAAGGGATAGTTGTTGAAGATGTAATACATTCCAATGATATTTCCAATCTAAAAACAAGTTACGCTCATGAACTAATAGAGGCAGTACCAAAACTAAAATATATTGAACTTATTAAAAAGAGTGTATAGATGTTTAAGTTCAATTTATTTAAATATGTAAAGGACAAAGAAAGGAAGTAACAAGATGAAGAAAATTATAAGTATTTTACTAATAACAATGTTATTTACATTATCATTAGCAGGTTGTTCAAAATCTGATGATAATGAAAAATCTGTATCAAATGATAATGCTGCTAATGACACAGCTAAAAAAGATAATGCAGACAATAAAGGAAAAGCTACTGATGATGCACAAAAAGATGAATTAGTTATTGCTTGGGCAAGCGATCTAGATAATTTTGGTCCACTTACATCAGAAGATGGATACAGTCATGAAATTTTAGGGCTTGTATATGAATCATTATTAAAATATGATGGTAAAAAAGCAGTACCTAATTTAGCAGAAAGCTATGAAGCTACTCCTGATGGAAAAGAATATACTTTCAAACTAAGGGAAGATGTGAAATTTTCAGATGGGCTTCCATTGAATGCTGAAGCAGTAAAACAAAACATGGATGGAATACTACTAAATGCGGATAGATTCTCATGGATGGGAGCTATTGGAAAATTAGATAAAGTTGAAGTGGTAGACGATTACACAATAAAATTCGTATACAAAGAGCCATATTACGCTGCAACTCTTGATATGTGTTCTCAGTTTCCTATAAGAATGATTAGTCCTAATTCCATGCCAGATGATGGTAATACAGCTGGTATCCTAAAAAGTAGTGTTGGTACAGGACCTTATGTATTAACAGAGGCTATAAAAGATCAGCAATATGTGTTTACTGTAAATGAAAATTATTGGGGAGATAAACCAGCCTATAAAAAAGTTATAGTAAAAGTAATACCTGATCATGATTCAAGAGTTATGGCATTACAAAGTGGTGATGTTGACCTTATATATGGTGCAAAACAATTATCATATGAAGCTTATGCACAGTTTACTGATAACAAAAAGATTGGAACAGCTTGCTCAGAAAGTGAATCAGAAACTAGAAGTATCTTAATGAATACAGCTAATGAAGTATTAAAAGATATGGATGTAAGAAAAGCCATATTATGTGGAGTTAATAAAAAAGTTATTATAGGAACAGTTCTATTAGATATAGAAAACAAAGCGGATACAATATTAAATCCATCATTAACTTACTGTGATGTAGAAGTGGAACCTTACGAATATAATAAAGAAGAAGCTTGTAAGATCTTAGATGAAGCAGGATGGACATTACCAGAAGGTAAAACAATCAGAGAGAAAGATGGTAATAAGCTTTCATTAAATCTTATGTATGTAACAGGTAGAGGTGCAGAAGAAAGTATTGCTCAAGTTTTTGCTTCTCAAATGAAAGAGATAGGTATTGATGTAAAATTAGATGGTGTTGAGTTAATGGTTTGGGGTTCAAGAGGATTTGAAGGTGATTTTGATCTTTCTTTCAATGCAACTTATGCAGCTCCATATGATCCACATACATATATCGGTGGTATGATGAGTTATAGTCTAGACAATCCTGCACAGCAAGGGTTAGATAATAAAAAGGATTTAGATGAAAAAATATTAAAGCTATTCTCTATAAATGATGAAAAAGAAATTAAGAATTGTTATGATAGTATTTTAAAACAATTACATGAAAGTGCAATGTACATACCAATATCATATCAAAAGCAAATAGCATTATATAATAAAGACGTTATATCAACTGTAGAATTTCCTAGTATACCTGGTCAATTGGATATGATGTTAATAAAGTAATGTTAGGTGATAAGTAGAAAATATGAATGTATATAATTCGTACAATGTAATATAAAATAAGGTCATTGGAAATCTAAGTTTTCAATGACCTTATTTTAAGTTATAAACATAATATGGTTTATAAAAATATACTAGAATAGTATATAAATTAATATTTATCTGTTATTTTTTAATAGTTAAAATATATTATAATAACTATTTACATTAATCAAACAAAATGTTACAATGTAGCTGTCGAGAAAGAGAAAATATTATTTTGCTTTTTCTTGGACCTAATAGTATATGTATCAAGTGTACTACTGTAGGTATTTACAAAAAAATTTAATAAAGGCAGTTTGAGAGGAAGGTCACAATAATTAGTTGTGAGTGAATATTAAATATTCTTCGGTGAAAATCCGACACTGTCTCAGCAACCGTAATGTCAACGAAAGGACAATATACCACTGAGAATTCCATTTTAGTTGTGGAATAATCGGGAAGGTGTCTTAGTAGGAAAACCACACTGTAAGTGGCAAATGGCTAAGTCGGGATATTCTCACTCTGTTTGTTAAAATGTAATGCAAATCCCTGAGGTTGGAAGGCATAAATAGGTGGAATCTTTATGTTCTAAACCAAGTATGTCAGGGCGCTCTTAGGAGTGTCCTTTTTAGTGCACGGAACATATGACTAAGTAAACAAAATTCGAGGAGGAAAGAAAATGATTTTATCAAGAAGCAAAAGAAAAAGTTGTGCAATCTTACTTGCAGTGGCAATGATTCTTACAATGATGCCTCTTACTGCAAAAGCAGCAGCACCTACAAATGTAGAAGTTTATTTATCAGGTGCAACAAATCCAAATCCTACAGTAAATACACAAGACGGAGACACAGTAGAAAGTATATATACTCGTATTACAGGTCAAAGCTATCCATGGACAGTATTATATGAGATTAATGGAAAAATGGGAGCTGTAGCACCTGGCAGTTGTATTGTTCCAGACAATGCATATATACAGTATTACACTATTAACAACTATCAGACAGATGTACTAGCTACAATTAGTGATTATAGTTTAATAATTGCAGATGGTAAAATTAAGGTTCTAAATGGTAAAGAATATACTTGGAAAGGACTAGAAAAAAGTATTAACATGTGTGTACCATTTGTTAGAAATGCAAATGTAACAGTTAATCCTAAGAATTTAAGTACTCCATTAACAACACCAGTAAAGCTATCAGATTATGCTGGTATTGAAATGAAAAGTACTGGCGGTATTAGTACATATATGCCTATAGAAGTTGTAGCTGATTATGATGCTTATACAACAGAGCTAAATGAAGGATTAGAAAAAGTCATAGCTATAGCTGATTCCTTTGGTATCAATACAAGTAGCGCAGTAAATGCACTAAATGGTTCAGATAATGCTGTGAAAGCTACTGAAAAAGTAGCTCTGGGAGAAACTATCATTAATGCTTCTATCAATAATGATATTCTTCTTAGTAAAGTAACTTTTAATGAAAGTGTAGCAGTATCTGCTCCTTTTGATCCTTATGTACCAAGCTATACTTTGATATCAACTACAGGTAGTGATATTGTTCCAGCTACTTTCATTATAGAACCTGTTGCTATGGCAAGTGATGCAACAGTAACTTATAGTACTACTGATTCCAATATTTCATTTGCAGGTAATGTAATTTCTGCAAGTACAGCAGGAAATCACAGTTTCTCGATTAAAGTTGCAAAAAATGGTGCAGAGAGAATATACGATTTTGCCTTCACTTGTGATGCTCCTATCGTTGCAGGAGATCCATCTGTTTACGCATTTTTACCTGCTCCTGGTCAGTTTACTAATGAAGGTGTGACTGTTGGTGGATGGGGAGACATCTATCTTTCAGGTACAGATGGTATTAAATTAATGGCAGATAATGTTTCATCTACAGGTGTATCACTAGGATATTTTGGTGGATATACAGTATTTGATATGAAAAATATTGATAACGACCCTAATAATAAATATGGTGTGGATTTTATAGTATATGGTAATGCTTTCTGGAATAACTCTGAACCAGGTTGTATTCAAGTAGCACAAGCTGATAGTCAGGGAAATCCTGATACTTGGTATGATATTGCAGGTTCATTATATTATGAAAATACTACTAAAAAGAACTTTAGTTTAACTTATGAAAATCCTAATCCTAATGATAATACAAAATATACAGAAGCAGGAAATAATCTTGGGAAATTAGATTCTATTAATTATACTGGTAGTGCAACTGGAACAATCACAAAAAATACTTTCCATAATCACAGCTGGTTCCCACTTAATTGTAACTACTTTACAGGAAGAAACGGTAACCCTGCTTTAGACAAGACAAACAAATTGTCATTTGCAGACTATAATGATTCACATAACAAGTTGACATTAACAGGTACAATGCTTGGCAGTATTACATCTACTAACACAACTACTGGTTTTGGTTTCGGTTATTGTGATGTTCACCCTAATGGTAGCGGAGATAAATCAATAGCATATAATCCATATGGAGTAGCTGCAATTACTTCAACTTTTAATTATAATACTTACATTAATGGGACAGGCGGAGGAGACCCTATTGATATCAGCTGGGCAGTAGATGCAAACGGAAACCCTGTTAATCTAGATAATATTCGTTTTGTACGTATTTATACAGGGGCTGCAGCTATGAATGGTATATTCGGTGAAATCTCTACTGAAGTTTGTGGTATTAAAAAAGCTACTGGTACAGGTGATGGAGAAGCGGTAACAGGTTTACCAACAGTTATTGACTACATGACTGATTTAACTGTTACTACAAGTAATATGAGTACTCAGACTGTTACATTAGAAGATGGTATAGTTGAATATGAACTTTATAGTATCGCTGATAATGTATATGTTAATGGAACAAAAGTAACTTGTGATGATACTACACCATATGAGTTATCATTAACTTTAGCTAGAGGAGATATTAAATATGTACAAATCATTACTCAAAATGGTGCAGAATCTCCTTATATTACAGTATTTAAATTCGTTTATCCAGAAGTATAAATAAAAATAATGTTTTAGGGGACTCATTAGAGTCCCTTACTGAATAATAAAACTACTAGTAGGTGAATATTAATGAAATACTATAATAAAATATCTTTCATCTCATTTTTAATTGTATTAATTATATGCTTTAATATGGTAGCTATAAATACCAATGCTGAAGAACTAAATCCAGTATCAGTTACATTATCTCAGGAATCTTCTTTAACATTGACGAAAATTACTGAAACTGGAGATATGCCATCTTCATTAGGAGCATATTTTATTTCTGTACCAAAAGATACACAGTCGATTAATGTAAAATTTAATAGTTTATCAACTGATACACATTTTTTAGCACCTCGTGGTGCAAGAAAACAGATTACAGGTAATAGTGTTAAATCTAATGCAAGAATTTCAAGTGAAAATTTTCTGAAATATAATAATGTAAGTAGCAGACAGTTAAGACGTTATATTACAAACTGTTTTAATGTAGAAACACTAGAATATACAATTAGCTTATCATATACACCTGGATTTCCAATTGATCAAGAGAAATTACAAGAAGAATATACAGATATATGTTTTGACCCTAATTTAAAATATCAAGAAATATGCATTTACGAATATAAAGTACCTGTAAAATTAAAAGCAGTAATTCTTGTTCAGATAGGTGAATCGTCAACTGCAAAAATTGATGATTCTATCTTAAAAGATTGTATTAACAAAGCAAGATTAGTATCCTCCGAGACATACTATACAATTGATGATAGATATAATGGAAATGATTCCAGTACGATAAATTCCAGCGACAAATCAAAAGGCTTTTATAATAATCTACAGCTTGAGTTAGCTAATGTAAGTAAGCTGTTTATTGATAATAATCCTGAAAATGATTTAATAGCGGGTATTACTCAAGAGAATGTCGATACAGCAACTACTAATCTTCAATCTGCAATTAATAGCTTAATTCCAATTACTAATGTTAACCCAACATTACTATACGAAGCTATAAAAAATGCAGAAAATACATATAATGATTCATCCATATATACAGCCAAGTCATGGTCAGCATATCAAAACGTACTGAACAATGCTAAAACAGTACTTACTTCTCTTTACATTCAAGATGGTGAAGATAAAGGTAAGCCAACTGACATTAATAAAAACACTTATCAATCTGAAGTTGATACAAATACTGAAAAAATAAACAAAGCAATTACAGGACTAAAAAAATTAATAAATGCTAATGATCCTTCGGGTAGCGATTTAATTGATGCGGGGGAAAAATATGAGAACCTAAAAGCTTTAATAAATCAATTTAATCCAGAGGAACTTATAGAATCTGATTATACTTCAGACAGCTTTGTAACATTCATACAACAAAGAAACATAGCAACGGATTGGTTAGATAATAATGAAAAGCCTAATGGTACAACAGGAATACCTGTTTATGAAAAACTAAAAGAAGTTTACGACGATTATTGGAAATCATGTTATGGTTTGACATCAACAAAAGAAAAAATAAATGTATCTTTTAAGGTAATAGATACATCTGCTGCTAGAAAAAAAGAAGCTTTTGATACAAAATCAGGTATCTATAATTTAACTCTCTCTAGTGGCGCATCTTTACAAGATGTTTTCAACCAGATTAATGGTATTAACATACATGGGGACTATGGAATTTTTATTAATGGAATTATGATTGATGCACCAAGCCATGATTTAACAGCATTATTTACTTTGAATCTTGGTGATTCAATAGGTACATCCCAATATCCATTAAGCAGTATAAAAGTACAGGATAAGGATGAAGTCGTTGTAGCATATTTAGACGCACCAAGGCATGGTTCTTCAAGTGGAGCTAATCTAGAGGGATATGAAGCATACAAAGTACTTCCATATGTTAGACTGTCAAAAATCACTAATGAAAATATGAATAATAATGTAGTAGAGACAAGAGCCGGACAAGCAATTTCATTTAATGTAAGCTCAGTTGCTGCTAATCTTAGTGATTATACAGGAAAAGATGAGCCTTTTACAGGAGCTACGGTTTTTGTAAGTTCTGCTGTAGAAGAAAAGAATAAAATAACTACTGCAAATAAGGAAACTACTGCTTTTACAGATGATAATGGTAACTGTAATTACACTTTTTACGAGGAAGGTTGGCATTCATTAAGTGTTCATCATAAGGAAGCAAATAATCTTGAAAGTAAAAAGGTTACTGTTACAGGAGTTATAGCAGGAGATACTATACTTGTACATGTAAACCCAGCTACTGAAAATGAAACTAAGATAATTAAAGATAAAATGCTGACTGAACTAGAAGAAGCATATTATTCCTATAGACAAACTAACTATGACGCTAATAAATGGAAAGAGCTTTCTGGATTTTATGAAAACGGTAACACTAAAATTACTAATTCAGTAACACCATACGAAGCAAAAACAGCATTTGATACAGCTGTTAATGGTATGAAAAGCATAGAATCCATAGACCATAAAACAGTTATAACACCTATACGGGAAGTATTAAAATATCTGCCATCTATAGATGAAATGGATCAAAACAGGCTCTGCCAATCAGATATACCTAAATTAGAAGAACTATTTTCTAAATACAATGTTTTGACGGAATATCAGAAGAAGTTATTCACTTTTTTAGAGGACAGACATATTAAATCTCTATTAAAGGCATACGCAGATTCTAATAATGGAAATAATTTACCAGAATCTAAAAAATATAAACTTACTATCATTGATGAAACCAATAAGTTCAATCAATTTAATGAACATTTATATTGTATGGTAGATGGTAATATCATAAGTTCTGCTAGACCAACAAAAATTGTTGGAGAAGTTAAAGCTAATATTAAGGTAGGTTTACGATACAAGGGAAGAAACATTGTAGGAGATACATGTGTAGTAGAGAGTTTTTCAGATGATATAAGTGTTTATAAAATGCATAGTCCCTATAAAAGCATCCTTGGAGAATTTTTAATGCCTCATCACGACGTAACTATAATTGTAAGGTCAATAGGTGGTGACGAACCTACAATTGATGATGAAACAAAGTTAAATAATGCCAAAGAGGCTGCTAGAAATGCTGTAATAGCGACTTATTCAAATTATCACAGTGAAGACTATTTGGATGATGATTTCACTAGACTTACTCAGGCTAAAGATAATGGGATAACAGCAATTAATAATGCTGTTGATGTAGTTGCTGTAGCAACCGCTCGTAGAGCGGCACTTGCGGCAATGGCAGCTATTCCAACGAAAGATGATAATTGTGGTACTAAGTTACCTGACTATGGAAACGTAATTGGAAAGGTAAAGATAACTATAGAAAATGAGACTTTCCCCAGTGGGGATTTTAAAGGAACAATTATAAACGGTTGGTATGATCTATGTGAGAATGATACCATGATGACAGTTGTTCTGAAAGCATTAGCTGTGAATGGATATAGCTGGGAAGGAACAGGTGGTACTAATTACGGTATTACCTATATATCATCCATAAATAAAGGAGATAAAAGTATGGGTGAGTTTTCAGGCGATAGAGGTTCAGGCTGGATGGGTACACTAAATGACTGGTTTGTCAATGAAGGTTTTCAATCTTTTAGAGCAGGAGCTTCCAACAAAGATTATAGTCTGGAAAACGGGGATGAAATTAAAGTAATGTTTACTCAAAACCTTGGTAAAGACTTAGGAGGTACATGGGGAAATTCTGATACATCCTTGAAAACACTTACTATTAGTGGAGGAAAACTATCACCAACCTTCAAGAAAAATACTACTGAATATGGACTGATGATTGATGGTGATTCCAAAAATATAATGATTACACCAACAGCCTATAATAAAAATTATTTGGTTAAGACTTTTTTGAATCAATATAATTCAAGTTCGGCATATTATAAACGTACCGAAACCCTATCTGTAAAAAATGGTGATATCATTTATATAGGTATAGGTGAGAATTCCTGGCCTTCAATGAATAAGCAAGGTGAAGAGGCAAGAGAGTATGATGCAACAAAATATACTATAAGGGTATATAACAGTAAAGCAAATTATGTAAATAAGCTGATTGAAGGATTACCTGTACAAAATAAAATAAAACTATCTAATTATAAGAGTTATGAGGAAGCAGTTAAGGCAGCTAGAAGTAACTATAACAAATTGTCATCAAATGATAAGAAGAAAGTAACGAATCTAAGTAGATTAATTGATGCAGAAAATCAGTTATTATTCTATGGAGAAACCTATAATGTTAAAATACTCCTTAAGAAAATTCCTCTAGCAGGTAGAGTAAAATTAAGGCATAAATCAGAAGTGATGGCAGCTGATTCTGCATACAAGAAACTGTCATCAGAACAAAAACTATACATAACTGTTGCAGATGTAACCAACTATAATGCAGCTATTGAACGATTGAAAGAACTTGGAGCTTTTGATTCAGAAAATGATTCACCTTCTGTAATAATGGGTAACACAGAAGAGCCAGAAGAAGAAAAGGAAGAATTTATCAAATTAAAACCTGAAGTTAGTATTTCAGGTAATACAGCAACATTAACTATAACTGGTAGTCAAGCAAAAAATGCAATAGAGGATATTAAGAAGAATCAAGCTGAAGAATTGATTATTGAACCAGTAATTAAAAAAGATGTAGATAAAGTAGTTGTTAAACTGGCTAAATCAATAATTGATGATTTGGCTAAGAATACAGATGCTGGATTAACTGCTAAATCACATGTTGCTGAAATAAAGATCTCTAATAAAGCTTTAAACTCAATAATAGAATCAAGTGGTTCTAATGTAAGTATAATTGTAGAGCAGACGGATAAAGAACAGTTATCTAATAAAAATAAAGAATTAGTTGGTGATAAGCCTATATATAACTTATACATAAAAGTAGATAATAAGATAATCACTAAGTTTGTAGGTGATGTCACAGTAGCTTTACCTTATATACCAAAGGAAGATGAAGATATTAACAAGCTTTCAGTTTACTATATTAATGATAACAATAAGGTGGCTAAAATGATAGGAGCCTACTATGATGATGAATGTGAAAGTATGATATTCAAGACAGATCATTTTTCAACTTTTGCCATAGTTTATGATAAAGACAAGATAAGCTTTAAAGATGTATTTACCACTGATTGGTATTATGATTCAGTATTATATGTAGTAGAACAAGGGTTATTAGATGATATATCAAACAATATGTTCAGACCTAATGAAAATATGACTCGTGGTATGTTTGTAAATGTAATCTATAAAATGGCAGGTGATCTACAGGTAACAGAGGATAACTTATTCAAGGATATAAAAATAGGTTCAACCTATTATGATTCTGTAGTATGGGCTACTTATAGTAAAATAGTAAATGGTTATTCAAATGATTCATTTGGGACAAATGATAATATTACTCGTGAGCAAATAGCTACTATGATGTATCGTTATGCAAAATTAAAAGGTTATAAAACTACTTCAATTAGCGATATTTCAACTTATCCTGATAATAATATGATATCAGAATGGGCAGTCCATTCAATGAAGTGGGCAGTCAGTAATAAAATTATCAGTGGTTCAACTGAGAATATGCTTGTACCACAAGGTACAGCTACTAGAGGCGAGGTAGCTTCCATGCTTAAGAGATTCATGGAAAACATAGTAGAATAATCATAGTAATAGTTTAGGAATATGGGTGACAGCGTTAATTAATACGTTGTCCCTCTATTTCACTTTGTATATATGTGTATAAGGAGGAATAATAATTATGAAATTACTAAGAAAAGGTATAAGTGCTTTACTAATATTTACTATGTTATTAAGTTTTAATACTTATGTTTTCGCCACAAGTACAATTGAACTTGATGCTGCTATTATAGATACGGGAAAATATATGTACAAAACAGTAAAATCGCCACAAGTAGGTTCAATTGGTGGTGAATGGGCTGTATTAGGACTTGCAAGAAGTGGTTATGATATACCAGATAAATACTATAAGAATTATTATAAGACTGTAGAAAACTACGTGAAAGCATGTAAAGGAGTTTTACATAAGAAAAAATACACTGAATATTCAAGGCTCATTGTTGCCCTTACTTCTATAGGAAAAGATCCTTCAGATGTAGGAGGATATAATCTTTTAAAGGCTCTTGGTGATTATGATAAAACTATATGGCAAGGAATGAACGGACCTATATGGGCACTAATAGCTCTTGATAGTGGCAATTACCCAATGCCTAAAAATAAGAATGCCAAGGTACAAGCAACAAGAGATATGTACATAAATAGAATTCTAGAATGTCAGTTAGCTGATGGTGGCTGGTCACTATTTGGTGGAACTACATCCCAAAGTATTGGTGATAGCTTTTCAGACCCAGATATAACAGGTATGGCACTTCAAGCACTAGCAAAATATCAATACAAATCAGAGGTGAAAAAAGCATGTGAAGAGGCTCTTGCATGTATGTCAAAAATGCAAAATAGCCAAGGAGGTTTTTCAAGCTGGGGTACAGCTAATTCTGAAAGCTGTGTTCAAATGCTGGTTGCTCTATGTGAGTTAGGAATTTCTGTTGATGATAGACGATTTGTCAAGAACGGTAATACAATGCTTGATAACCTTATGACTTTCTATAAAAAAGGTAATGGATTTCTTCATACAAAAAATGGAAGTGGTTCTAACCAAATGGCAACTGAACAAGGGTTTTATGGACTTATTGCAGTACAGAGAGCATTAAAGGGTAGAGAAAGTCTTTATCGTATGAGAAATAAACTTGATATAGGAGAAACAAGTAGCATAGCTAATAGTGTAGGACTTGAAAATAAACATAAAGATATAAAAAAACTTAGGATAACTAAGATGGGGAAGACTTTCAAAGATATCAAAGGACATGAGAATCAATCAGCCATTGAAGCACTTGCATCAAGAGAAATTATTAATGGAAAGACTAAAGATTTATTTGAACCAGATGCAACTATGACACGAGGAGAATTTGCTTCTATCATTGTCAAAGCATTAGGTCTTAAACCAAAAGCAATAGATAACTTTATAGATGTAAAAAAAGATAAGTGGTATGCAGGTTACATAGGTACTGCTAATACATATGGCATAATTTCTGGAAAGTCAACTACAACCTATGCTCCAAATGCCATTATCACTAGAGAAGAAGCTGCAGTGGTAGTAACAAGAGCAGCAAAACTCTGCGGTATGAATACACAATATAATACTATGGCAGCTAGAGATATCTTGTCTCAGTTTATCGACTATGTAAAAGTTAACAAATGGGCGAGACAATCATTAGCTTTTTGCTATGACAAAGAAATATTGGATTCTTCTACCATGGAAATATTGCCTGAAGAACCAATCAAACGTTGTGAAATAGCTAGGATGATATATAACATGTTATATAATGCTAGGCTCCTATAGGGAGGGTATCAAAAATGAAGTTAAATAAAACTAAAGTAATCGTATTTTTTATAATTATTGCTGTACTTGCTGTGGCTTTTTGGTGGGGAGGGAATGCCCCTGGTTTACAAGGATGGAATGTATCCACTGATAATTCCAAAGAGCTGGAATCACGTCCTGGGGGTCTGAAAGGTTCAATGACAGCAGAAGAAAAAATAAGTCTTGCAAAAGAATTGACCAATTGTTCTTCACCAGGAGTTAAAAAAGGTGATACTGATTATTCTGTGTCCTTAGGTATGGAGATTGATGAGGATACAGGCAAAGATAGATATCTTACAGATCCTGTACCTGAAGGAAAACCTATACCTATAGAACCTCAAAACGTAGAAATAACTGATAAAGAGCTTACCTGCGCAATGTCAGTACGTTGTGATACTATATTAGATAATATTAATTGGCTTGATAAAGAAAAAGTTGAGCTAGTACCAGAGGATGGAATAATTTTTAAACAGGATAATGTCACTTTTTATGAAGGAGAAAGTGTTTTCAATGTATTAATCAGAGAGATGAAGAAGAACAAGATACACATGGAATTTGTTAATACTCCTATGTATAATAGTGCTTATGTTGAAGGTATAAACAACCTCTATGAATTTGATTGTGGTGAATTGTCAGGGTGGATGTATAAAGTCAATGATTGGTTTCCCAACTATGGATGTAGTCGCTATCAGATAAAAGAGGGAGATGTAATAGAATGGGTATATACTTGTAATCTAGGAGTAGATGTAGGTGGATATTCAGCATTGGGAGGAGACTTATGAGGAGTGCTTTTGAAGGATATCATCCTATTGTAAATTTTGTCTACTTTACCTTTGTATTCATCTACTCAATGATTTTCATGCATCCTCTTTGTTTAGCTATTTCATTGGTATGCGGATTTTCTTATTCAGTGACACTTAGAGGAAAAAAAGCTATACGTTTTAATCTACTATATCTTTTACCTATGATGATAATAGCTGCACTAGTTAATCCAGCATTCAACCATGAGGGTGTGACTATACTTACTTATCTAGACAGTGGGAATCCTCTTACACTAGAATCAATTACATTTGGTATCGCCGCAGCTGTTATGCTTGCATCTGTAGTTTGCTGGTTCAATTGTTACAATGTAATCATGACATCGGACAAGTTTATATATCTGTTTGGTAGAGTAATACCCGCATTATCTCTTGTTTTATCCATGGTGCTTAGATTTGTGCCTAGATTTAAAGCACAGCTTAAGATAATATCTAACGGACAAAAATGTATAGGAAGAGATATATCAAAAGGTAATATCATAAATAGAGCTAAATATGGAATAAAAATTTTATCAATCATGATTACTTGGGCATTGGAGAATGCTATTGAAACAGCAGACTCCATGAAAACTCGTGGTTATGGGCTAAATGGAAGGACGGCCTTTTCCATCTATTATTTTGATAGGAGAGACAAAAAAGCATTGATTATTATTGGTGGAACAGGGTTATATGTACTTGTAGGTTCTTTGCTCGGTAGAGTCTACTTTCGGTATTTTCCAAGTATGAAGAGTGCAGATATAACACCTTATTCTATAAGTGTTTTTACAGCTTATCTAATACTCTGCATTTCACCAATAGTAATAGAAAGTTGGGAGAATAGAAGATGGAAGCTATTACAATCAAAGATTTAACTTTTACATATCCAAAGGTAAATAAGCCAGCATTAAAAAACATTGATTTATCAATAAAACAAGGTGAATTTATAACTATATGTGGTAAATCAGGATGTGGAAAGACTACTTTGCTTAGACATCTAAGATCTACTCTTATGCCATGTGGTACAAGAGAAGGTGAGATTTACTACGAGAACACACCACTTGATAATCTTTCTCAAAGACAGCAGACAGAGAGAATAGGTTTTGTAAGGCAATCACCAGATAATCAGATTGTTACTGATAAGGTGTGGCATGAACTTGCTTTTGGACTAGAGAGTCTTGGTTATAGAACACCTGAAATACGAGGAAGAGTATCAGAAATGGCATCTTTCTTTGGTATACAGACTTGGTTTCATAAGAAGGTGACAGAGCTCTCAGGCGGACAGAAACAGTTACTTAACTTAGCTTCTGTCATGGTTATGCAGCCGTCTGTCATTATACTGGATGAACCTACTAGCCAGCTTGATCCTATAGCTGCAACAGATTTCTTGGAGACCATAAAAAAGATTAACAGAGAATTAGGAACAACCATAATACTTACAGAACATCGTTTAGAAGATGCACTCCCAGTCTCAGACCGTGTAATAGTCATGGATAATGGTAGTATAATTGTGGACGATACTCCAAGAATGGCAGGGCAGAAACTAAAAGAGTTGAATCATGATATGTTTATTGCTATGCCTACACCTATGAGAATCTATGCAGGGATAAACAATGATTTGGAATGTCCTATTACTGTACGTGATGGACGAAATTGGATTAATGAATATGCCAAGAACAACAAAATAATAGAAAAAATAGCTGATAAAAATATAATCTTCCAAGATAATATTAATAATAATAAAAACTGTATCATAAAAATGGATGAGGTTTGGTTTCGCTATGAAAAAGAACTGCCAGATGTAATAAAAGGGTTGTCCATTAACATTGGCGAAGGCGAACTTTTTGCAATCCTAGGAGGAAATGGTACAGGTAAAACTACTACTCTTTCTATCATAAATGGAATATTAAAGCCTTATAGAGGTACTGTAAAAATATATAAGGATTCAATTATAAATAATAAAAAGGAATTACCTTCAATTAATTTTATAGGAGTTCTTCCCCAAAATCCTCAGTCATTATTCGTCAAGAAAACTGTAGAACTGGATTTATATGAAATGCTCTCAGGAAGAAAAATTCCAAAAGAAGAACAAAAAAATATGGTAGATACAGTATCAAAGTTATGTGAACTGAAAAGTCTTTTACATATGCATCCATATGATCTCTCAGGGGGAGAACAACAAAGAGCAGCTCTAGCAAAAGTACTACTATTAGGACCCAAGATTTTATTGCTTGACGAACCAACCAAAGGTCTTGATGGGTATTTCAAGAAAAAGTTTGCAGATATACTCAAGAAATTACAAGCAGATGGTATAACAATAGTCATGGTATCCCATGATATTGAATTTTGTGCAGCACATGCCAGTCGCTGTGCCATGTTTTTTGATGGACGAATTACAAGTATTGATACACCAAGAGCTTTTTTTTGTGGTAAAAATTTTTACACTACTGCTACTAATCGTATGTCAAGAACGATTTTACCAAAAGCAATTCTTGCAGAAGATGTTATCCTAGCCTGTGGCGGTAAAATACATACTAATGATTCATCAAGCATAAGAGATGAAATTATGTGTTCAAAGGTAAATGATGAAGTATCTAGTCATAATCAAGAAACAAAAATAACTAAATGTGACAAAACTAAATATAAGCCCATATGTAAAATAACACCCACACGTATTACAATAGCCATTGCAGGATTAATAGCATTCATATTAACCACTGTTTTACTATGGAATAAATATAATGATTGGAAAAACTATCTGGTTCAATTCTTATTAGTTACTGAACTTGCAATAACCCTTATAGCTATATTCCCAGGAAAAGACCTAGATGCTCCTGATTTCTCTATACAAGTTCCAAAAGGAAAACGAAAACTTACAAAAAGAACCCTTATAGCTATGGTCATGGTACTTGTAGCAGTACCTCTAACCATATATTGCGGTGTGTTTTTCTTAGGAGACAGAAAATATTACTTTATAAGTCTAATGATATTATTAGAAACAATGCTGCCATTTATATTCGTATTTGAGAGCAAAAAACCTAAGGCAAGAGAAATTATTATCATTGCTGTCCTTTGTGCCATTGGTGTAGCTGGAAGAGCTGCATTCTTCATGCTTCCTCAGTTCAAACCAGTCGTAGCTATAGTTATTATATCTGGAGTATGCTTTGGCGGCGAAACAGGTTTTCTAGTAGGTGCTGTTACAGCATTTACCTCAAATATGATGTTCGGTCAAGGAACATGGACACCTTGGCAGATGTTCGCCTTTGGCATAGCAGGATTCCTCGCAGGAATATTATTTCGCAAAGGACTCCTAATAAAAAGGCGTAATTCACTATGTATATTTGGAGCACTAACTACATTTTTTGTCTGTGGCTTTATACTGGATACCGGTTCAGCACTAATGTGGCAAGCAAAACCCACTATAAAAAGCATGATGACTTACTATACAACAGGTATTCCCTTCAACATTATCCATGCAACAGCAACTTCTTTCTTCCTATGGTTTGCATCAGAACCAATGATTGAGAAACTAGACCGTATAAAAATAAAATATGGACTTATCAATTAAAAATTTAAATAATGGTCTTTATGATTTCAAATAACGACCTCTTAATAGCCAAATAGTAACGCACAACAGAAGAAAAAGTCTTTTGTGATTATATTGAAGGATACTTCCCAGCAAAATAGTATATGTATATGTGGAGTAGTGAGGCAGGACGCCGAACCCAGCTTTTTGCTCAGGACGAGCAAGTAGCTGGCGTAACATATACATATACTATTTTGCAAACACCACGTCAGAACAAAACACTTTTTCTGACTCGCATTAGAAATTCAAGAATATCCTCTTATTTGATATATACTAACTTATATGATAATATGATAATTGCGGAAAAAATTATTGCTAATATTTACAAACTAATAATATTTCGCACGTTTTTGTAGTTGAAGTAAAGGAGGTACTAAAATATGTTTAGTAAATTACATAGCAAAGATAATATTAAAAACTCAGCAATATCATATAAAAATCAAGTCTTTAACAAAAAAAACAGGAATTTTTATATAAAAGCAATCCTACTAATAACTGTTGGTCTAATAAGCTACTTTTTCATAGCTAATAATGAAAATTACTACAATAAAACAATAGGAAAAATTATAGCTGTTGACGAAACACAAGGCAATACCGAATATATTAAAAATCAGCACCTAAATACAATAATAATGAATGGCAAACATAAAGGTGAAAAACTGGAATTTGACAATTTGGCATCTTATTCTAAAATATTTGACATAGACTACAAAATAAACGATAGAATATTCATATCAATCACTGAAGACGAAAAAGGCAGTATAATATCTTCGTACATATTAGGTTATAAACGTGATAAATATCTAGGATATATTGCAATAATATTTGTTGTACTCATACTTTTAATAGGTGGTTCAAAAGGTTTTAAATCATTGACAAGTGTCATTGTAAATATTCTAATTTTCTATAGCGTAATAAAACTATATTCCCATGGCTATAACTTATGGGTTATCACTACTATAATGAGTATCATATTCGTAATAATATCCATATTGATTGTAAGCGGAATCAACAAAAAATCACTATGTGCCATAGTTGGAACCATGGTAAGTATCATCATAACAATGATAATTACAGCTATAGTCATGACTGTTACTAACTCCAAAGGAGTCTACTATGAAGAAATGGAATTTCTGATGACTTCTCCAGAACAGATATTTTTTATCGGGCTTATGATAGGTACTATTGGAGGAATTATGGATATAGCCATAACCATGTCATCTGCAATTAACGAACTATATAATAAAAATCCTAATATAGAAAGAAAGATTCTAATACAATCAAGTATGGAAATAGGTAAAGATGTTATGGCAACTATGGCTAATACCTTAGTTTTTGTATACATTAGCGGAAGCATACCAACCATACTTTTTTGGTTGAGGAATGGGCTTTCCCTTTCATATATAATTGGTATTGGAATCAATCTTGAAATAATACGAGCTCTTATTGGAAGTATTGGTGTTGTAATTAGTATTCCTATCACTATGTACATTTCGGTTATACTTCTTAAAGAACGTAGGATAGGGGTGAATTAGATTATGAGCGTTATAGCAGTATTGTTGATAATATTATTTTTGTTGATGTATGTAGTTGGGAGAGATAGAGGAGTAAGATCATTTTTTACAGTATGTTTCAACTTCCTTATATTTTTTATCATGGTTATATTGATTGCTAACAAGTTAAATCCTCTTATAGTTACTATAGTTATATGTATAGTTATTAGTTCCATAACTCTATTTTATATTAACGGTCTTAATAAGAAAACTATATCATCCTTGATATCTGTTACAATAGTTGTTCTTTTTACAACACTTATAACCTATAAAATGGGAATGGGTGCAAAAATACAAGGATTTGGAAAAGAACAATACGATTCAATATCGTCTCTTTCCTTATATATAAAGCTAAATTTTTCAACTATAGTCATATGCGAAATACTAATAGGATTATTAGGTGCAGTAATTGATGTATCTATCTCAATTTCATCATCCATGAATGAGCTATATAACACAAACTCATCTATTACCAAGAAAAGTTTATTTGATTCAGGTATGAATATAGGTAAAGATATTTTGGGAACAATGACTAATACATTATTTTTTGCATACATAAGCGGATTCATGGCATTAATAATATATTTCAGCTCTCTGCATTATTCCATAGCAGATATCTTGAACAACAAAGTGTTCTGTGCAGAAGTTTTTCAGATTCTATGTAGTGGAGTAGGAATAATACTTATTATACCAGTAACAGCTTTGATAACTTCCCAGATTTTGTGTAACGATAAATAAGTAAGAATGAAAAGAACGAAAGTCTTTGATTCCTAATTAGAATTAAGGACTTTTTTGATATATTAATATAAAGTTATATGAAATTTATTTATTGACAGGTGTAAATTGATACAGTATAATAAAAATATATAAAATAATTATGAATCAGGTGAATAGTCTATGAAAAAATTTAAACGTGTAACTAGTATGGATGTTGCAAAAGAAGCTGGAGTATCAAGAGCAACAGTTTCTTACATCTTAAATGATGTTCAAGGAGTCAGCATAAAAGAGTCAACAAAAAAGAAAGTTATACAGGCAGCAAAAAAACTAGGCTATTATCCTGATTCTATGGCAGTAGCACTAAAAACCAATAAGGCCATGTCTATAGGTATTGTTTCCAAGAGAAATATATCTGAACAAAGGTATATCAAATTTCTGGATGGTGTTAAATCTGCCATAGGTGATAACTATAGCATTATATTATGTTCAGACCATGTAGATAATTTTGGATATCCAGAGTATTATAGTTACTACAAACGTAAAAAAATAGATGGTATCCTTTTCTTATCATTTCAAGAACATCTAGCAGAAGAGAAGATAGATGATTATTTACATATGTCCGTAGAAGAAAATATCCCTATAGTATTTGCTGATTATCATTTGAATAATCAGATGGTGAATTGTGTAGATATCAATTACTATCATGGTGCATATATGGCAGCAAGCTATTTGATAAAAAATGGACATGAAGAGATAATTTACTTAACACCTGATTTTGATACAGAACAAGAGCAACAACGAAGAAAAGGGGTTGAAGATGCTGTTAATGAGCATAAGGGTATTAAATTGATTAAAACTCCTATCTCAACTGATAATGATAAAGAAATTGAGGCAGTCATTGAGATTCTCAGTAAAAAAGATGAGTATTCTGCAATCATAACTTCTTGGAGTAAAATGGCATATACAGTATTGTATCAGGCTCAACAGCTTAATATAAGTATCCCTAATGAAATATCAGTTATTGCACTTGCAGGTTCTAATTTTGATGTGTATACGTATCCAAGACTAACTACATGTAATCTGCCTTTATTTGAATTGGGTCAAAAGAGTGCGGAAAGATTAATGAATATGTTAACAGATACAAATACGTTGCCACTCAATATTACGTTACCTTGTAAACTGAAGGAAAGAGATTCTACTAAAGGCATATAATTTTTTTAGTTAATAACTTACACGTGTAAATGGGTGTAAGTAAAATATAAATGGAGGTATTAATAATGAAAAAAGTTAAAGTAGGTATTGTAGGAACAGGATATACCATTGGTATAGCAAAACAACATGTCAAGGCTTATAATGCAAATGAGAAATGTGAACTTGTAGCTTTGTTTGACAAAGTTGAAGGAAGAGCCGGGGAGTGGGCAAAAAAGCAGGAACTTAAGAATATTACTATATGTAAGACATATGAAGAAATGCTTGATATGGTAGATGCAGTAAGTATTTGTACATCTAACGATGCTCATGGAGAGTTATCCATTAAAGCTTTGGAATCAGGGGTTCATGTGCTTTGCGAGAAGCCAATGAGTTCTGAAATCAACTATGCAAGAGAGATGGTGGAATGTGCTAAAATCCATCCTGAATTGGTAAATATGATAGGTTTCTGTTATAGAGGTATTCCAGCAATAAAATATATGAAATCTATAATAGATCAAGGGAAATTAGGAAAAATATATGGTTTTAGACAATGTCTTGGAGGAGGAAGAATCGCTAATAAGACAGGTGTAATGCTAGAGTGGAGAATGCAAAAAAAATATTCTGGTACAGGAGCTTTAGCTGATTTTGGATCTCATATGATTGACATAGTAGATTATTTATTGAAAGATACAGAAGGTCCAGTGAAAGAGTTAACAGCCATTTCAACAATTTCTATTCCAGAAAGAAAGAAAATTGATGAAGAAGGTATGGGAGCAGTAACCAATGATGATACAACCATTTTTACTGCTAAGCTTAATAATGGTGCAGTAGGAACTTTCTATTCAAGTAGACTAGGTACTAGGGGACATAGCCTTGAGATTATAGGAGAGGGAGGTATGCTCGTCTATGAACACGAAGATAATGAATTGATAGTTAACTTGAAGGAAAAAGATGGAGGTTACAACGGTCAAAAAGAAGAAGTTGTAGCTGTTCCAGATGAATTCTTAGAAGAATCCAAGTTCCATGAAGAGATAAATGAATTTATAGATAATATTATTAATAATAAACAATCTGAAAGAGATTTCGCTAGAGGACTTTATATTCAGGAATTATTAGAAGCATTAAAAGAATCAGCTGATAACAAAAAAACAGTTATCCTTGACTAATAGAAAGGAGAATGATTATGAAAGTAGGATTAATCACTAATAGCTTGGCTTGGGCTGGAATGAAAGATTTAAAAGAAATAAGTAATTGGGCTTGTGATAATGGATTTAAGGATTTGGAAGTTGGACCAACTATTGAACTTGATGAAAAGATCTTTTCAGATATAAAAAAAGAAGGCAAAATTGATATATCAGCCTTAATTTACTGTAGAAATTTTCTTGATGAAGAGAATAATGTAGGTGATGAGCATAAGAAGCAATTGATTAGACGTATAGAATTTGCAGGAAAACTAGGGATTGAGAAAGTAATATGCTCAACAGGGGTTACCAAGGATGCCTATTATGGTGCAAGATTCAATCCTGAAAAAAGTGTAGAAGCAGTTACAGAATGGTTAAAAGAACTAGCAGAATATGCAGAAAGAAATAATGTGAAAATAGCAATAGAGAATTGTCCAATGATGGGTAATATAGCTATATCACCATATATGTGGGATATACTATTTGATAAAGTTGATTCAGATAAAATAGGTCTAGCATTTGATCCATCACATATGATTTGGCAGTTTATGAGCCCTTATGAGAACATAATCAAATATAGAAGTAAGATATTCCATTTCCATGGAAAAGACACAGAAATACTATATGATAATCTTAAAAAAGTTGGTATCCTGCATAATATAACTGAGGAAACCAATTTCTTTGAACATCAGTGGTGGAGACATCGTCTAGTTGGTCTTGGAGATATTGATTGGAATAAAATTGTAGCCAATTTATATGAAATTGGTTATAAAGGTACAATAAGCATTGAACATGAAGACCCAGTATGGGACGGTACTCTTGATAAAGTTGAAAAAGGATTAATACGAGCTAAGAATCATATTGAAAGAATCATTGAAGGTTAATTAAGGAGGAAAGTCATATGAAATTAGGTTGCCATGCTGTATTATTCAAAGAAAGAATAAAAGAAGACACAGAAAATATAATAAAGTTATTATCAAGCACAGGTTTTAAAGGGTCAGAAATCGGATCAAGGTTTTTTGGAACTGACGATAAAGAGTATCTGCTTAATATTTTAGATAGATATAACTACCAAATAACTGGTATGCACATTGGTTCACCATTAGAAGAATGGGATATTAATTGTGAAGAGACAACTAATAAAATACTTAAGGTAGCTGAGTTTGTTAAAGATATGCCTAATAAAAACGTAATCATGTCAACAAAAAGATTTTCAGGTACACAGGAACAGCTTATAAAAGCGGCTAAAAATATCAACAATGCAGCAATAAAATGCCAAGAGATGGGCGTAAAATTAAATCTTCATAATCATATCTGGGAATTTGAAAATGATGGATACATTTTTAATACCCTAGTAGAATATGCTCCTAATCTGAATCTTGGTCTGGACCTAGGATGGGTCTATGCTTCTGGATTTGATCCAATAGAAGTTGTAGAGAATCATGCTGATAGAATAAGTTATGTTCATCTAAGGGATATTAATGAAAACAATGAATTTGTTGATTTGGGAGAAGGAATAATTGATTTCAATAAATTATTGAAAGTACTTAGAAATACATTAGGTGAAGATGGCTGGGCTGTTGTTGAATACGAACATGGGGAACAGGATATTAATAGATATATAAGAGCTTACAATTTCTTGGAAAAACAGATGTAACATAAAATAAGGGGTGAATTTATGGGTAAATTAAAAATTGCAATTATAGGCTGTGGAAGAATATCAGTTGTCTATAAAGAAGCATTCAAAAACTTAAGTGACAGAATTGAAGTCAGATTTGCAATTGATAAAGTATTAGATAGAGCTGAAAGTTTTGCAAAAGAATTTGAACAATGTTCTTTTTCTGATAGAATAGAAGACCTCCTTGAAGAAGATCTTGATGTTGTTCATATATGTACTCCTCATTTCTTGCATAAGGAACAGATAATCAAATGTCTAGATAAAGGAATCCATGTTCTTACAGAAAAACCTTTGGCGATAACACTACAAGATGCAGATGCCATAATAGAAGCTGCAAATAGTTCAGGAAGAAAATTTGGAGTTATATTCCAAAACAGATATATTGAAGGTGTTGTCAAGGCTAAACAGTTAATAGACAACGGGGAAATGGGGAAAGTATTAGGAGCATGGTCATCACTTACATGGTGGCGTCCACCTTCTTACTATGAATGTGATTGGAAAGGAAGCTGGGAAAAAGAAGGCGGCGGTGTTTTGATAGACCAAGCCATTCATAGTATTGATTTAGTGCAACACTTGGTTGGTAGTAAAGTTAAATGGATTAAAGGTCAGATAGATAACAGAGTCTTAAAGAGTGTAGAAGTTGAGGATGTTGCAAGTGCAGCTATAGGTTTTGAAAATGGTTGTATATATTCACTCTTTGCTACTAACTATTATACGAAAAGTTCTCCTATTCAAATTGAGATAATGTGTGAAAACGGAATCATTAATATAAAAGGATTTGATGTCACTATAGAAAAAGATGGTGAAAGAACTACTATAGAGCACAATGATAAAATTGAGTCAGGTGGACAAGGTTATTGGGGTATATATCATTATTATCAAATAAAGGAGTTTTATGATAATGTTATAGAAGATACACCTGTCAAGGTTACAGGATATGAAGGTAAGAAAGCTTTGGAAATTGTATTAGGTGTTTATGAATCTGCTAAAGAGTCTATAAAATTGGAAGTCAGTAATCAAGAATGACAATATACTCAATGAATTATATGAATGGAAAATATCTAAAAAGCTGTATCATATGAGCATACAGCTTTTTATTTTGCATATCATATAAAAATTATTTTTTGCTCATATGATACAAAGTTGATGCATATAGTAATCCAGCAAGAAGGATATCACATATAAACTGTAGAATAAAACTTGGATTAAGGGTCGTAGCTCTAAAGAAGACGATTAATGCCTGCCTAAGAGGAGCAATAGGAGTGAATACACTAATGATTGCAATTAAGATAACATCCGCTACCCAACCAATCCACATATTCTGATATAATACAAGGGTGTGAATAAATACACTTAATAATATGTAAAAGCCAGTTTGGTATACAAAACATGCAAAAACACCAGATTTAGTCCAACCAAATGCAGGTAAGTAAGATATTTCAAGACTGTTACCCCAGATCATTGGTTCAATAGCATAGTAGAATAAGATGTTTATGATTGCCACAATTACTGCAAGTACCACATAGTTAATTATACAGCCCTTGAAAAAATCGAGTTTTTTAGCTCCAATGTTTATTAGTTTTTTATAGTACTTTAAAACAATAAATATGGGAGCAAGTATATTAATTAGTGTAAATAGATTTCCTATGGAAAGACTACCTTGAACTTGACTACCTATTAAAAATTCTATTATAAGATTAACTATTGTTAGAAGTACTACAATAAATGTGATTATAAATGTTTGTTTGCAACCATATTTAAAATTGAATTTAGCCACTTTTATTGCTTTATTCATTGATTTCACCCCCTATAAGGTTAGCAAAAAAATCTTGTAAGCCCTCATTGCTGATTTGGATTCTATCATTTTCTTCTATTCGTGTATCGTATACATTTACAGTTTTGAATTTTCCTATATCATGTACATTAATAATATTTTTACCCATTACAGCTTTGTCAACATCTGAAGCGATTCCAGTTACACTGTAACATTTATCTTGTAAATCAATGATATTTGACCTTAATAATAACTCACCTTTATGTATGATAATTATTTCTTCTGCAATCTTGGCTATTTCATCAATTAGATGAGTAGATACTATTATTATTTTTGGATGTCTAGCTATACTTTCTTCTAATAGTGAGTAGAATTTGTTTCTCATAATAACATCAAAACCTAATACAGGTTCATCAAATAGCACAATCTTATTAGTACTAGCAAGACCAATAATGGTATTTACCATGGTTTTCATACCGAAGGATAGCTTTTTAAACTTTTTATCTGGATTGAGGTTGAATTTTTTTATCATATCATCGGCAAATTCAGTGTCAAAGCCATCTTGAAAATCAGCTGCTAAACTTATTAGATCTTTTATCTTTAGATTGATATGATTCTCTCGTTCTTCTACGAAACAAACAATCTCAGGCATAGATAGTTTATTAACTTTCAAGCCGTTAACTAATACTTCACCTTTTGTGGCTTGGGTTAAACCTGATATGGTTCTTAGAAAAGTAGTTTTGCCAGCCCCATTTTCTCCTAATAAACAATAGATCTTATTTTCATTGATTTCTATATTTATATTACTAAGTGCATTTGCTTTACCATATTTTTTAGTTAAGTTATTTAACTGAATCATTCCAATCCTCCTCAATCATTTTTATGACATCCTCTTTATTGATATTTAACTTTTTGCATTCCTGAATAAGTTTTTTTATAGTATTTGTTTGTAATGAAGCTCTTCTCTTTTCCATAATTATATCTTTTGCCTCCTTAGTGACGTACATCCCCATACCTCTACGTTTATAGATAATACCTTGTTCCGTTAGAATGTTGACACCTTTTATGGCTGTAGCTGGATTGATTTTCAGTAATTTGGATAATTGTGTGGTTGATATAATAGCTGTATCAACCTGGTAAGTTCCATCTAAAATGTAGTCTTCTAACATAGTCGCTATTTGAGCAAAGATAGGTACACTGCTATTTGGATTAATATTAATGGTCATCACCTGCTTTATTTATATGGTTAGTTAGTTAACTAATTAACCATATAATATCATTTGTATTATCTTATGTCAATGTATTTTATAGAAATGATGTTAAAAAATAGTTATAAAATATACATCTATAATAAAATTATGATATTATATGAATATATAAATATGGTGATATGGAGGTTGTTGAAATGAAATATAAAGTTGCATTTGTCTGTGTTCATAATTCATGTAGAAGCCAGATGGCAGAAGGGTGGGCTAAAACATTAGCCAATGATGTATTTGATGTTTACTCAGCGGGAACAGAAGAGTATCCAGAGGTAAAACCTAAAGCTGTACAAGTAATGGAGGAAGTTGGAGTAGATATGAGTTCTCATAAACCCAAACTACTATCTGATATTCCGAGTGAGATAGATATACTAATTAAAATGGGGTGTAATGTCACATGTCCTTATTTACCTAATAAGCATACTGAAGATTGGGGACTTACTGACCCTTCAGGTGGAGAAATAGAGGACTTTAGAAAAACAAGAGATATGATAAAATTAAAAGTAGAAGATTTAAAAAAACGTGTTGCTGATGGAAAATTATCTTTATAGGTAGTGTTTATTTTCATCCCCTAAATATGGATTTATATGACTTATTTAGGGGATGAAATAATATTAAAAAGATTTACTCTGTTGGAGAAATTCAATATATCCAATAATGTGGTGAAGAAATTTAGGGGATTTATCTGATAAAGAATCTAATATTTGTTCTGTTAATGCATTTGAAGTAGGGCTAGATGATGTAATTAATAATTGATTTGGTGTTATTTCTAGAACTAAGCAGATTTTCATAATTGTTTCCAAAGAAGCGGTTGTATTACCTCTTTCAATATTTCCTATATACTGTATAGAAAGACCTGTCAATCCAGCTAGTTTTTCTTGTGTCAACTCTTTTTTTAGTCTATATTGTTTAATATTTTTACCTAAAAGGTTTAAATCTATGATTTTATTCTGCATTAATAAAATGCACCTCCTTCCATAGTTATAGGATATGATAAATTTCAATTTTTAATAAGCAACTATTAAGAGTAATTACTCTTTATAGTTTGCTTTTTTTATGGTATAATAAGTTAATTGCTCTAAATAGTTTATATATTAATCCATATAGTTGCTGTTTTATTTATATCTAAAAGGAATTACTCATGATATGAATATAAAGTGATATATTGATTTATTTATCATGCAATTATTATATTAATATATTGTAATTTTAAAATATAATCAATGGAATATAAAGTAAATGCAATAAGTAATATTACATTCTACTATATAGAAAGGTTTAATAACTTTTTAATATACAACAGAGGAGGAACGAAATTGTTTAAGAGTATAAAATTCAAATTAATGGCTTATTTTACTATAATTATAATAGTAATAAGTGGTGGTGTTGGTATTATGGCATGTGTGTCATCAATAAATGCACTTCACAAAACAGTGGATAATGAATTAATAGAGTTAGCTAAAGGGTATAGCAACTATATTGAATCTGAAATCAGCATAGCAAAAGCAACTATGAATGGAGTAGCCAATAGAAATGTGATGAAATCTTGGGATTGGAATGAACAGAAAAAAGCTATTCTTGCTGAAGTTGATAAAAATAAAATGTTTTCAGGAATGTTTATTGTAGATAAGAATGGTATGGCACATTTTACTAATGGTAAAACTGCAAATGTCAGCGATAGAACATATTTTAAAGAAGCTATGAGAGGCAATACATATTTTAGTGATTTAATATTCAGCGATATAATGGGAGGCATTGAATTTTTTGTAGCTTCTCCTATTAAAAATAATGGGATTGATGGAGTTGTTGTCGGGTTTGTCAGACCGCAATATCTTAGTGATTCCATAAAAGACATAATAGTCAGTACTAGTGGTGGAGCCTTTATTGTTGATGGGAAAGGCAATACAATAGCCCATAACAACATGGATATAGTTTTAAAACAAGATAACGTATTAAATAATCAAGAAGATGGTAATGAACAGCTAGCTAGTGTTGTTGAAACTATGATTAAAGGAGAAGCTGGGACCGACGAATATGTGTATGAAGGAAATACATATTACTGTGGATATCATCCTATAGGTGATTCAGGCTGGAGTATAGCTGTTAAAGCTCTAAAAAGTGATTTGCTTGCTGATGTAATAAAACTTAGAAAGAACCTTATATGTATTACTAGTATTTCATTGATAATTGCTATAGCATTAGTATATTTTATTGGCAAATTATTTACAAAGCCTATTATATTAGCAACTAAACATGCTGTGACCATGTCAAAATTAGATTTGACAGAAGAGGTACCAGAAAAATTTCTGAAAAGAACAGATGAAATAGGGGATTTAGCCAGAGCCATTCATGTTATTGCTGAAAATGTAAAAGATGTTATGAAAGATATTCAAGAGCATGCTTTTGACTTAAAAGATTCTTCAATAAAATTATCTGATGCAATTAATGAAAACACAGCTACTTCAGAAGAAATTTCAAAAGCTGTTGAAGTAATAGCAGATGGAGCAACAACACAGGCTAGGCAGTCGGATAGTGTAGTCCGGGAATTATCCCAACTTGGTGATCTTATAACTGAATCCCAAGAATTAGCACAAGAAGTCAATACAGGAACAAATAAAGTAAAAGATGTAAACCTTAAAGGTAGAGAGATAATCGATAAATTAAAAAAAGAATTCGAGTTGAATATAGATGTAGCTAAAAAAGTCAATAGTAATACCCATGAGCTAGCTGATCAATCAAAACTAATTGAAAACATATTAGTTACAATTTCAAGTATAGCCAATCAAACGAATCTACTTGCATTAAATGCCACTATAGAAGCAGCTAGAGCAGGAGAAGCAGGAAAAGGTTTTGGAGTTGTTGCAGAAGAGATAAGTAAGCTGGCAGATGATACAAAACAAGCTACAGAAGAAATATCTGATATACTTAATAGGATGACTAATGAAATTGAGATTACTAATAACAACATGAATGAAGCAGGAGAGATAGTAGGTAACGTAGACAGATACTTGGATAAGACTGTTTCAACTTATGATATAATTGAAAATTCAACTGGGGATGTGATTGAGTTATTCAAGCAGTTGAACAAAGCCCTAATTCAAATTAGTGAAAATAAGGATAAGACTTTCTCATTTGTTGAGGAAATCTCAGGTGTAACACAAGAGTCAGCAGCATCCACAGAGGAAGTAAATGCGTCTGTTGAAGAACAGACAGCATCTATGGAAGAGATAACCAAATCTAGTGAAAAGCTAGCAGATATTGCAATTACTATGGAAAAACTCTCTGAGAAATTTACCATATAGAATATATAGTAATAAATATAGATATAGTTTTATCATAGTAATTTAACAAATTAAATTTTGTCTTTACCCTTAATTCTTCCTGTTAAGAATTAAGGGTCTTTTTTCAGACTATATCATGGGATAAATAATATTTTAAGTTATGAGAATTGAAAAATAGATTAATAGTTTTATATCTACAGATTCTTAATACCCTAAAGCTTTAAGATAATTTTTGATTATCTCTTCCAAGCAGTGTAGTTCATTACCATTTAGCTTGGACAATAGATTAGATATACTATTGGTATCATTTTCATTAGTAATACCCAATAATAGATAATCTGTACTAACGTTTAGAGCTTTGGCTACTTTGATTATACTTTCTGCACGAAGATTTTTCCTGCCAGTTTCAACTGTCGAAAAAAATTGATGGCTTAGATTTGATTTTTCTGCGGCTTGTTCCTGAGTATATCCAAGTTGTTTTCTTCTAATCATTATACGATGACCTATTGTTTCAGATAGGTTTTCTTCATTCATAACATACACCTCTTTTATATTATAAGCCTATAATAGAATTTTATCCATTATAGGCTTATAATATAATAGCCTTTTGTTGCAAAAATGTCACTAAAGATATAAAATAAAATTAAGAGGTGATAACGATGTATAAAATGAATAAGAAAATCAACATTGAAAAAATGGATAATCTACGTAAAACTTTTAATGATAATAGTAATGAACAGGATAGCGACTTAAAAGAAGTATTAAAGATAAGTAAGGAGTTGGATGATTATATATCAATAATGCAAAAGAGAATGAATGATGATATAATTGACTATGATTAACATTAAAAGGAGACTGCTTACATGATAAATAAGACTATAGAGTTATGGGAAAAACAACAATACAATAGTAGTAATAGTAATTTTGTACCAACTATGGATACATATATACTAGATGGAGATAAGAAAAGAGGCTCAGTTCTCATATGCCCAGGTGGAGGATATGCTTATACATCAGGAAGGGAAGCGGAACCCATAGCAATGAAATTCAATGCAGCAGGTTACCATGCGTTTGTTTTACACTACAGCGTAGCTCCCGCAAAACATCCTCAACCATTACTGGATGTGTCAAAGGCTATGTGCATAATACGAGAGAACTCAGAGAAATGGAACATTAAATCTGATAAAATAGCAGTATGTGGGTTTTCAGCAGGAGGTCATCTAACAGCAAGTCTTGGAGTTCATTGGGACAAAGATTATGTAAATAATGCTGAAGGTATAATAGAAGGATTAAATTATCCCAATGCATTGATATTAAACTATCCTGTTATTACTTCTGGTGAATTAGCTCATAGAGGTTCTTTTGATAATCTACTGGGAAAAGAAGCAAGTGAAGATTTATTGAATGAAATGTCTCTAGAGAAGCAGGTTAATAAAAAAACACCTCCAACATTTTTATGGCATACTGTTGAAGATGCAAGTGTACCTATGGAAAACAGTTTATTATTTGCTGGGGCTTTACGAAAAAATGATATTCCATTTGAACTTCATTTATATCCTCATGGTCCTCACGGTTTATCACTGGCAACGGAAGAGACTAGAAGTGAAGATATGAGCAATTACCCACATGTTGCTACATGGATAAAATTATGTATAGAATGGTTAGGAAATGTTTTTGACAATAAGTAGACTAATATACCAGAAAGTGTATCTGTGGATACACTTTTTATTATGGCATTATGTTATAATATGAAAACGATAATGATAATTAATATCAATTATAGTAAATTATAACATTCACAAGGAGAATCAATAAGATGAAGAGATTTATTGTTTTTTTATTAATGATAGCCATTAATCTAAGTATTATAAGCGGATGCAGCACATCCAAGGTTACTGATAAGGAGGTAGAAAATGATAAGAGTATCAATGAACAAAAAGAGCTTACAGTTAAGATAAGTGGACCTAAATCACCAGCTATTATACCATTACTTAGAATAATAGATACTAATGGGCTAGGTGAAAATGTGAAAATAGAACTTAATCTATACCATAGTATGGAAGAAATGGTTACCCTAGCAACTGATAAAGATAATGCTTTTATGGCACTACCTGCACATACAGCGTCTGTTTTATACAATAAGGATATTGATATTAAACTATTGAATGTAGGAATTTGGGGATGTATGTATTTAACTACAATAGATGCAGAGTGTAAAGGCTGGGAAGACCTAAAGGGTGGTAAATTATATATTCCAGGGAAAAATTCACCACCAGATATGATTACAAAATATTTCTTGAAAAAGAATAACCTAGAACCTGGAAAAGATTTAGAGATTGTATATTCCAACCATACAGAAATTGCTCAATTATTGGAGTTAGGAAATATAAAACATGCTATTGATGCAGAACCGTTCACTACGTTGCATAAAGAAACAATAGATGGATTTAAAGTAATTAGTGATTATTCAGAGGAATGGAAAAAAACTGAAGGTGAAGAATATAAACTTCCAGCTTTTGGGATAGTTGTAAATGGGGAATTTGCAGCTGATAATAAAGAGATAGTTGATAATTTTAATAAAAGCTATGAACAAGCAGTTAAATGGACAAATGAAAATCCAGAACAAGCTGAATTATTAGCCATGGATCAACTAAAAACAAAACCTGATCTAATTAAGAAAGCAATACCTAACATGTCTTTTATATATGAATCAGCTGAAATAGCAAAAAAGAGTCTGGAAAAATATTTTAGTATTTTAGTAAATTATAAACCAGAAACTGTCGGAGGGAAAATTCCAGATGAGACTTTCTATTACAAAAACTAATAAAAAAAATAAGATACAGTGGACTGATATTATTTTAATATTAAGTGTCATTCTTATATTTTGGCAGGGTCTATCTATGTTATACCCCCCACTGATTTTACCTAGCCCATCATTAACTTTCAAATCCCTTTGGAATATTATGCATGGTGATAATTTCTTGCTCAATATAGGGGTTACATTACATAGGTTGATTATTGGATTGATTGGAGCTTTGTTGATAGGTAGTATAATAGGGTTCTTTATTGGTATTAATAAAAGGGTAAAACGTGTATTGGAACCTTATATATATATACTGCAATCAGTACCGCCTATACTATTTATGACACTTGCTATGATATGGTTCGGTCTAGATGGACAGGCAACAATTTTTATTATATTCATTGTAAGTCTGCCTATAATGGCAATAAGTATAAAAGAAGGATTTGACAACATGGATATGAAGTTAATTGAAATGGGTAGAATCTTTCAATTTTCCAGGTTTAAAATTATAAAAGAAATTATAATTCCATCATTAAAAACATATTTCAAGTCTGGGCTTATAATACTTATTGGATTAGGTTGGAAACTAGTGATCATGGGTGAAGTTCTGAGTTCTGGAACAGGTCTTGGTTCGCAGATTACTGAAGGTAGATTGAATTTGGAAACAAACAAAGTATTTGCTTGGAGTATTGTTGTTATTGTTTTATGTTTTTTATCACAGAAAATTATAGATTACGGATATAAATTAATGGATTATAAAGGGAAGATGACATAGATGCTGAAATTTAATAAGATTGAAAAGTGGTTTAATGATTTATGTGTCCTAAAAGATTTTTCTATGGACATCAATAGAGAAGAAATAGTTTGCATTATTGGACCATCAGGATGTGGCAAATCAACACTTCTGAATATTTGTTCTGGGATACTTGAGCCTTCAAAAGGAACAATAGAGAATAATAGTTCCAATATTAGCTATGTATTTCAGGAAGATAGATTATTACCGTGGAAGAATGTGTATAATAATATACATATGGTTAATAGCAGTTCTTTGAAAGAACAATGTATGGAGTTGCTTAAAAATGTTGGGTTGGAAGGCTTTGAAAAGCACTATCCTTCTCAGTTAAGTGGAGGAATGAGGCAAAGATGCTCTATTGCAAGAGCTTTCAATTATGATGCTGACTTATTATTAATGGATGAACCCTTAAAGTCATTAGACTATACATTAAGGCTTAATATGATAAAATATATATTGAACTTATGGAATAATACCAAGAAAAACATAATTTATGTAACTCATGAGATTGATGAGGCTATTCTTCTAGGAGATAGAATATTAGTTTTATCCCAGAGACCATCAAAGGTAATAAAAGAATTCAGAATCAATACATCAAAAGGTGAGAGAAAGCTAAATGATGCAGGTCTAGTAGAAGTACGAAGTCAAATCATTGAATTATTGGAAATGAATACGTTATGACAATAAGTATATAATGGTAGAAGATAGACTTTGTTGATAAGTTATTGAATCAAGCATATGATTCAAATACTTTGAAACAGAGTCTATTGCTTTTAAATATCATCCAGTATATATTCCAATTGTTCTTTTTTCAATACTTGAATTTGCTTATTATTTATTTTAATTGTTCCTTTGTCTATCAAATATTTTAACTCTCTTGATAGAGAAGAACGGGATACGTTTAGATGTTCTGCCCAAGCTTTCTTGGAATAAGGTAAATTGATAATGTTTTCATCAGGTTTGAGATTGCATAATAAAGAATAAGCTATCTTTTGCTTTATTGAAGAATAAGAAAACAATTCAACTTTTTTATTTAGTTTCATTACACTTTTTGCAAAGGTATTCATTATGTTATAAGCTATGATGCTATCTTTGAACAATACATCTAAGACACTTTGTCTGCTGATTAACATGATTTCACAATATGTTTTGGCAATCACATCAAATTGGGAAATAGGAATATCAGAAAAAGCTAAAGCACCTCCAAAAACCTCTCCCCTGTTTTTATATAAAATATTAAAGTATTTCCCGGATTTTAGATTGTTCTGTACTTCAATACTTCCGCTCAAAACGATTCCAATATAGATAGGACTTTCATCAGCTCTAAAAATAAAATCATTCTTATGATAAGTTGTTATCTTATATTTAGTCTTTGACAATATATCAGTTATTTCATTTTTGCTTTTATTCTTGAACAGTGGACAGTATGATAGGATATTTATATGATTTTCCATGATATACCATATATAATAAAAAAATTATTATATTTTCCCTTTCATAATATTTTCTAAATATTTGAATAAATCAATGTAATATATCATTATAACATAATCTACAAGGCTTAGTAAAGATGATTTGATATTTGAATCGATGAATATATGTTTTTCTGTCATAATATGACATAAAAATATCAATATATTGTTGGTTTGCATATACACATAAACACCTGCATTGTTGATAGATACAAATGATTATGGATTGTGAAAGTCTAAAAAAGATAACATTTCATTCTCTTGCAAATAACCCTTTAGACTTGTATAATGACTATCATTATCAATATAATAATGATCAATACTAAAAGCATTACATTATAACACAAAGGGTGAAACATATGATTAAAAGATTTTTAGAATTAATTATTATATTAATTGGTGTAAGTATTTTATCTTTCACTTTTTCCAATATATCTTCAATTGACCCTGCCGAGGCATTTACCAGAAGAAGCATAGTAAATCCTTCAGAAGAGCAGATTAATGAAATAAGGCATAAAATGGGTTATGACAAGCCAATGTATATGCAATATGTACATTGGTTTAAAAATTGTCTAAAAGGAGATTTTGGCACTTCATTAGTAACACAAAATCCAGTTCTAAAAGATATAACTGACAAATTAGTAGCAACACTAACCATAGTAGGAATGGCTTTTATATGGATAGTTTTATTTACTGTGTTGTTAAGTGTATTAACTGCTGTTAATAAAGATAGTATAGCAGACCATATAATTAGAGTAATTACGATTTTTGGGATTTCACTTCCTAGTTTTTGGTTAGGATTTTTGCTGCTTACTTTGTTTGCAATAACATTTCCGATTTTTAAAGTAGTTGATTATGGAGGAATAAGAAGTATTATTCTGCCGTCCATAACTCTTGCAGTACCAATAATCTCATCTTGTGTTAGAGTTCTGAGGGCAACTATACTTAGTAATCTTAGTAAAGATTATGTTCTATATGCAACAGCAAGAGGTATACCAATGAAAAAAATAATAACAAGACATGTGCTTAAAAATGCATTGCCGCCAACGGTAACATTATTTTTCCAGAATATAGGATTTATGATTGGGGGAAGTGCAATTGTAGAGAGTGTATTTTCATGGCCTGGGCTAGGAAATTATTTTGTGAATGCAATATTAGGAAGGGATTTACCTGCTATAAACGGGTGTGTACTTATTATCGCAATGATTTTTGTTATTTGTAACCTTATTGCTGAGGTTATCAACATTATATTAAATCCCCATATGAAAAACAGCAGAAAGGTAGAGAATTATGGCTAAGAAGATAATAAAGAATAGGCAGGCTATGATTGGCATGACTATGATAATGATTGTTGTTCTAATAGGAATACTAGCTCCGTTAATTGCACCTAATGATCCAAATGAAATTAATACAGTAATGAAATTTGCTCCTTCTAGTGGCAAGTATCCTCTAGGTACAGATCAATTGGGCAGATGCTTGTTTTCTAGACTTGTATATGGAGCTAAATACTCATTAGGGATTGCATTTCCAACACTATTGATTTTAGCTACTATAAGTATGATACTTGGTACATTCACTGCATATTTAGGAGGACTATCTGATAGGATTTTTTCAGCCATATGTAATATTTTCATGGCTTTTCCTCCAATAGTTGTTGTTTTATCCCTAGCAGGTCTAATGGGGGAAGGAATCTTCAATATAATTATTTCCGTTGTATTATCCATGTGGGTTTGGCATGTAAAGGTAATCAGAAGTTACGTTCTCATGGAAAAAGCTAAGGATTATGTTATAGCTGCAAAAATTGCTGGCTGCAGCAATCTAAAAATAATATTCAATCATATATTGCCAAATGTGTTACCAGTCATGATTGTTTATTTTAGTACAAGTATAGCTGCTCTTATTCTAATGGTATCTGGATATTCATTTTTAGGTATTGGAATAGGTTCAGATATTCCAGAGTGGGGTTCAATGCTTAGTAGTGCTAAATCTTTTGTTTCAAAACCTAAACTGATATTTTACCCTGGGTTTAGTATCCTATTTACTGCTGCTGGCTTTAATCTTTTTGGAGAGGCGCTTAGAGACATAGTGACGCCAGAAGAGGTGTAATCATGAATAATAATATATTAGAAGTGAAAAATTTGAACATATCATTGAAAGATAATACATCTATTGTAAGAAATATTAATTTTAATGTTAAGACAAATAGAATATTAGGAATAATTGGCGAAAGCGGAAGTGGCAAAACTATGATATCAAAATCAATTATGAGGCTATTGAACACTAAGAAATTTCATATAACAGGTCAGGTGTTGTTTGATGGTGGAGATATCTATAATTTTTCCAGAAAAGATATGGATAAGATTAGAGGCAGGAAATTATCACTTATAATGCAAAATCCTATGACTGCTTTTGATCCTATGAGTAAAATTGGATCCCAATTAATAGAAACATTGAGAGTCCATTTTAATATAACAAAAAATGAAGCATACAATAAAGCCATTGGTACTCTGAGAAAAATGAATATTGGTAGAGAAGAAGAAATAATGGATAATTATCCTTTTACTCTAAGTGGAGGCATGTTACAACGAATAATGATTGCTCTAACTATTATGCTTGAAAGCAGATTAATCATTGCTGATGAAGTTACTACAGCAATTGATGCTTTTAATAAAACAATGATTCTGGAAGAGTTCAAAAAACTAAAAGAAAGTGGTATTACCATGATGGTCATCACTCATGATTTTAGAGTTATATCTGCCTTAGCTGACGATATCATAGTGTTAAGAAAAGGTGAAATCATTGAAAGGGGAAATACATATGATATATTTAATAATCCTAAGCATGAGTATACAAGAAAATTGATAGAAGCAACTAATTTGATTGGAGAACTAGCATGATTAATATCAAGAATATATCAAAACAATATCATATAAAAGATACCAGTACCCTAGAAGTATTAAAAAATATAAATTTTACTTTTGAAGATAATCACATATATTCACTTATAGGTGAAAGTGGTAGCGGAAAAAGTACATTGTCAAGATTACTTACATATATTGAAAAACCTACAACAGGAAAAATCTATATTGACAATAGAGAATTAAGTGGTTTAAGTAAGAAACAATTACGCAGGATGAGATCTAATGTACAGATGGTGTTACAAAATGCTTCAAGCGCTCTGGATCCTAGACAGAAAGTATACCACATAATAGCAGAATCCATAAGAAACTTAACAGATATTACTAGAAATGATGAAAAAAAATATATAGAAAACATGATTGAGAAAGTTGAGCTCCCCAATAAAGTTTTAGATTCTTATCCAAATGAATTAAGTGGAGGGCAGCAAAAGAGAGTCTGTATAGCTAGAGCTATGAGTGTATCACCCCAATTCATTGTTTTTGATGAATCCGTCAGCGGTTTGGATGTAATAGTCAGGAAAAAAGTTTTGGACTTATTATTAAGATTACAAAGAGAGTATAAGAGTACATATTTGTTTATAACACATGACATAGATGTTGCAATCTATATGTCTAGAGATATTTTGGTAATGAAAAATGGAGAAATAGTTGAACATGTACCAAATTTAAAATCATACAAAGATTTCAGACACGATTACTCAAAAATGCTAATAAAGTCCCAATTAACTTAAGATGAATAGAGTATAGAGGGATTTTTAGATAAAAACATCAGGAGGGAAAAAAATGAAATTATTAAAGAAAATGAGTACTGCTGTTTTAAGTATTATTTTATGTATCACATTAATAGCGGGATGCTCATCAACTAAGGAAACTTCTAATAACAGTAAAAAAGACATTACTTTGTGTGAAAGCTGGAACTTCGATACAGGTTTTTTCACTGTACTGTCACCTAACAACATTGGCAGCAATTATGGTCCTCTAAACTATTTGTGTAATTTCTATGAAACTTTAGTACAGTATGAAGATGGAGAAATTGTGCCAGGACTAGCTGATACTTGGGAAATATCCGATGATGGTCTTACGTATACTTTTCATTTGAAAAAGGGCGTTAAGTTCTCAGATGGAGAAGATTTCAATGCTGAAGCTGTTAAACTTAACTTAGATAATATCCCTAAAATGTTAGGTGATTTTAATGGTGCCTATGGTGCAACAACAACATTAATAAAAGAAGTAAAAGCAATAGATGAATATACAGTTGAAGTCAATCTAATGTCACCATATTACGGAGCTTTACAAGACTTCACATTGTTGTTGCCTATGGGTATGATGTCACCAAACGCATATAATGAAGATGGTACTCTAAGCGATATAACCAAGACAAAGACATTAGGTACAGGACCATATATGTATGATGGACAAAAAGATGGTGAGACTTATGTATTCATAAGAAATAAAGAATATAATAGAAAACAACCAGATGTAGACAGCTTCCGTGTTAAGGTCATTCCAGATAATGATGCAAAAATACTAGCTCTAAGAAGTGGTGAAATAGATGCAATAATAGGATCACCTAATATCTCATATGATTCTTTTAATGAACTATCAAGTAATGAGGATTATAAAGTTAAAGTATCAGATGCTATAGTGCAAACAAGATTAATGGGATTCAATCTATCTAAAAAACCATTTGAAGAAAAAGCTGTTCGTTTAGCAATTAATCATGCAATTAATAAAGATGAGATCAGTAAGAATTTATTCTATGGTATTGAAGAAAAAGCTGAGGGAGTGTTGGATAAATCCCTTCCTTATTGTAATGTTTCTGTAGAACAATATGATTATAATAAACAAAAAGCCAATAAAATTCTTGAAGATGCCGGATGGGTTGATACAGATGGTGATGGATTCAGAGAGAAAGATGGAGTAAAATTAGAAGGAGAAATTGTCTATATTAGCGGTATGGCCATGATAGAGGATTTAAGTCTTTCAGTGGCTCATTATTTAAAAGAAATTGGTATGGATGTTAAGGTGAAAGGTATGGAAATGATGGCTCAATTTGGTATTATAGCAAGTGGTGATTTCACTATGGCAATGCAGGTCACCAATCCAATTCCATATGACCCTTATTTATTTATGACTAGGGTTAATCCTGAACCATTAAGAGATAATCTGTTAGCTCAAGGATTAAAGCATATAGATAATGCCAGCGAGATACTTAATAATCTTACTTGTATGACTGATGAAAATAAGATACAGGAAACATATGACTTCGTCTTAAAAGAGATTAATAAAAACGGTGCAATTATTCCACTAACCAATGTTAAGAGTCTAACCGTATTTAATAAAGGTGTCATAGAAGATTACAAGTTTTTTGGACATCCTGATCTACCTAATGTTGCAAATATTAGTTTGAAGTAAGTTTAATACTTGAATATCCAATAACAAATAGTTATAATATCAGCTATAGATAATAAAGTATATCCACTGTAAACTACTATCTTATAATGGAGCCAGCTATACAAAAGTCAAGTAAAAAATGAAATAAAAGAAGAAAATATTGAATAGATAAAAAAGAACATCATAAATAAAGGTACTGCTAAGAATACCTAAATTATATTGTGAGTTATGTAATGTATATAAAATCCTCTTTACTGTTAAGCATAGCGAAAATGGTATTTATCATGTTTTTGGACACATTACAAAGTGCAGAATTATGATGCTTGCCTTGAAGTTTTTTCTTATGATATTTCTGACGGAATTGATTGTTCTTGCCTTTTCCTACACACGCAACACGTGTAGCTGTAAAAATGGAAGTTCTGAGGTATTTAGAGCCACGTTTAGATATGCGACACCGTTTACCTTTGAACTCTCCTGATTCATAGATGGAGGGATCAAGACCGGCAAATGCTAATAGTTGAGAAGGTGAATTAAAGCGTGAGATATCACCGATTTCACCAATGATAGAAGCACCAATAACGTTACCAACACCTGGTATTGTTGTTATAAAATCAAAATCAGCCATCAGAGCATCAAGATGTTTATCGATAATAGCAATCTGTTTGTTGTAGTGATTGATGTCATCGATGATAGACTCTATAAGAAGTGAGTTGGTAATAGAAGTATCACCAATTGTTTTTTTAGCAAGATTTTTGATTAATTGAGCAGCAGAAACACGATCCCCCTTGATTTTGATAATGCTTACAAGTGTGTCAAGATGCATACGAGCAATCTTAGCAGGAGCTGGATAAGAAGAGAAAAGATTCATAGCCCACTGAGAATGCTGTTTGAAGTGTTTGATAAACTCAGGGAAAGTAATCTGGAGCAATCGAGTGAACTCCATTTTGGCCTTTGCAAGGGTATGAAGTTTATCTAGACGTAATCTAGATAATGACTTAAGTTCAGAAGTCGTGTATAGTGTAGATATATAGGGTTTGAGATGCGTGAAATTATGCATGATATATCTACAGATTGCAAGGCAGTCAAGTTTATCAGTTTTTGTGTTTCTTAGTGAATATGCCATTCTACTGTGGTGGGTTAGAACGGGGTTAATCATATACACGTTGAAACCGGCAGAGTGCAAGAAGTCACGGATGTTACTGGAGTAAATACCAGTTTCTTCAAGCCCTATATGGACGTTATCAAAAAGCTCCGTATGGGAAGAAATTTCCGTATGGAGTTTTTTAAATCCAGCAGAAGAGTTTTCGATAGTAAAAGACTCTGAAAGGATTTCACCGTACTCTGAAATAATAATTACATCATGTTTTTTTGAAGCGACATCAATGCCAATAAAAAGCATGTTAAGACCTCCTAGATATATTTAAACATTGTGCGACCACAAACTAAAATTCGGATGACCTTGTAAATGAAACGTCAAGCGTTAACCAGCTAATTTATCCTTTGAATAATAGTTGTGGGTATACCCTCCATTCAACGGTCGAGCCGTAGGTAAAACATGGAATACTCCACAACGTTTATCTAAATATTATATAGGAAAATAATATAAAGCAGAAATAAGAAAGGAGAGTATACTGATGTATCAATCTGATATATTTAGTATACAAGGTAAATATTTATGTATGATATTATAGCACTAGGAGAATTACTAATTGATTTTACACCTATCGGAAAATCTGATAGAGGTAATAATGTATTTGAACAAAATCCAGGAGGAGCTCCAGCTAATTTATTGGCTTATTTATCTAAGTTACATACTAAAACAGCGTTTATAGGTAAAGTAGGTAATGATTCATTTGGTGAATTCTTGAAGAACACCTTAAAAGAAAAAGGTATTGACACAATTGGAATTAAAGTGGATAAAGATATTAATACTACACTAGCATTTGTTCACATAGATGAAACGGGAGATAGAAGTTTCAGTTTTTATAGAAAACCTGGAGCAGACATCAATCTATCAATAGAAGAGCTTGATTATGATTTAATCAAAAATACTAAGATATTTCATTTTGGTTCTTTATCATTTACTGATAGCCCAATTAGAGAAACAACCTTAAAAGCTCTTGAAATCGCTAAAGATAACGGAGTATTCATAACATATGATCCTAACTTAAGAACTAATCTATGGAATGATTTAGATGAAGCGAAAGCTATGATAATAAAAGGCTTGGAATACGCTTCCGTAGTAAAAGTTTCTGAAGAGGAATTGGAATTCATTACAAACGAAAAAGATATCAAAACTGCTTCTACAAAATTGATGAGGGAATTTAGTAATATAAAAATGTTGTGTATCTCTTTGGGTTCAGAAGGCAGTATAATAAAGACTGATAAATATTATGAGTTTGTGAAGGCTTATAAGGTACAAGCTATAGATACCACTGGGGCTGGAGATACGTTCTTTGGTGGTATAATATATAAATTGATAGAAATTAATATGAGAATAGAGGAGCTATCCAAAGAGGATATAATTGATATGTTAGCTTTTGCTAATGCTGGTGCGGCTATTGTGACTACAAGGTATGGGTCAATTAGTATAATGCCCAGTGAGGAAGAAATTAGTGAGTTTAGGGGATTGTTTTAGGACAATGGGGACAACATAATGATAGTAATACCCTATATAGTGATAATCACTCTCGTTACATTTGTTGTTTTATCTGTTTAAGATGTAACAACAACCTGTAAAAGTCGTTCTTATCACTATATAGGGTATCTGTTTTTCGGTGGCGCTCTTGAGCGAGTATAGACCGTAGTTTGGGGATTATAAAATGGTGCTGGATATTGATGAGGAGTTGTATTTTTATAGATTCATTACAATATTCTTTGAATATTAAAATCATCATTACTAGATAGTAAGAAAAAATCATTTTATATGCTACAGCTGAGGTTCTAACACACCCCAGAGTGGCGATATAAAGGAGAAAACATATAGGGTGATAAGAACGACTTTTACAGGTTGCTGCTACATCTTAACCAGATAATAGCAGCAAATGTAACGGGAGTGATTATCACCCTATATGTTTCTCACATACATCCGTTGTCTAATAAAAAAATTCACCTATTCCAATTCTTAACCCTATAACCTTTTTATCAAACAACCCTAGTCTTCAACTCAACTTTATCCTCACTAACAATCTGACGAAATTCCCTCTCTATTTTCACAGCAAAAACAACAGTAACTACACTTGTCAAAATATCCGCTACAGCCTGAGAATATATAATTCCATTAAGACCCAGTAAAGATGGCATAATCAATATTACTGGTATGAAGAATATACCTTGTCTTCCGATATTAAGTATTCCGCCGGATACTGCTCTACCAATAGCCAGATACAATGTTGAATATGTGAACTGAAATCCAAAAGTGAAAAACATTATTGTATTAGCTCTCAAAGCTTTTACACCAATACGTATAACTTCTTCATCTGAACTGAAAATAGATATAATGGGTTTTGCAAAGATAAAACTTATGGCAGTCCATGCAATACAAAATATCGTTGTCCATTTTATAGTAGCTTTTGTAGCATCTTTCAATCTACCAAAATTCTTAGCACCATAATTATATCCTGCAATAGGTTGAAAACCTTTCATGAATCCAAAAACTACATTAGTACCAAGAGTGATTATTCTAAGCACAATCCCTATTGCAGCAATAGCTTGGTCATCATAAGCCTTAGCTGCTCTAGATATTAAGCTCATGGATAAGCTACAAAGGAGTTGTAAAAGCAGCATTGAGATACCAATCTTAATTATCTGTATATAAGTATTTTTTCTAGGTGCAAAATTGGATAATGAAATTTTTAGGAAACTCTTACCGCTTACAAAGAATTTAATATAAATAAGTGATGTCACTATCTGAGAAAGTAAAGTAGCTAATGCGGCTCCTTCAATACCTAGATTGAATGTATATATAAATAATGGGTCTAGGATCATATTAAGGACGGAACCACTAATCATTGCAGTCAATGAAATATTAGCAGCACCTTGGGCAACGGCTAGGTTACCGGTGGCAACATTGACAGTGCTGAATAGCATACTGATTATGAATATTGATGCATAACTCTTGGCAAAAGGTAATATTGTTTCTGTAGCTCCCATAAATAACAGTACGGGACCTAAGAAAATAAAAATTGAAATAACTATTATTATGCCTATTATTAAAGCGCTAAATAATGCAGTTGATGCTACTTCATTAGCTTTTTTCGTATCTTTGGAGCCAAGTAGCCTAGATATATATGAACCTCCCCCTGTTCCAAATGTAAGTCCAATACCTGAGAAAATCAAAGATATTGGAAAGGCTACTGTGACAGCTCCTACTTGACTTATGCCAAGTTCTGATACAAAATAAGTGTCTACTACGTTGTATAATGCAATGACAAGCATACTGACAACCATCGGTATACCTAGTTTAAATAAAGATTCAGTAATATTACCTTCACTCATTAGAAGGATTCTATTATTTTTGTTACTCATATATAGCATCTCCTTTCACAATCCATTCACTTGCAGCTTCTTGTTCTTTAACCATTCTGTAATAATGACCCTTCTGTTTCATCAGGTATTTATGATTGCCTATTTCTTCAACTTTTCCATCATTCAATAGGATTATCTGATGAGCGTTGCGTATTGTATTTAGTCTATGAGCTATAACAAATACAGTTTTATCTTTCATCAATCTGTCTAAGGCATTATTTATTTTAGCTTCATTATCTGGATCAAGGGAAGCAGTTGATTCATCTAATAACAGGATTGGTGCTTTTTTAAGGATAGCCCTTGCAATAGCTATACGCTGTTTTTCTCCACCTGATAGAGAAGCTCCACCTTGAGCTACCATAGTATCATAGCCGTCTGGTAACTTCGTGATAAAGCCATGACAATTGGCAAGTTTAGCTGCTTCGATGATTTCTTTGTATGTAGCATCAGGTTTACCGATTTTGATATTATTAAGGATTGTATCATTAAGTAATACATTTTCTTGGAAGACCGCACTGATGTAACGGAGAAGCTGGTCTGGATTCAGGTCTTTTATATCTCTACCACCAATTTCTATTGAACCTTTTGTAGGATCCCAAAAACGTGCTATAAGATTAGCTATGGTTGATTTCCCTGCTCCTGATGGTCCTACTAGAGCGGTTATGCTTTTTTCTTTTGCTTCAAAGTTAATATTGTGTAGTACTTCTTTTCCAGATTCATATGAGAAATCTACATTTATAAAAGAAACTTTATAATTATCTAATGTAAAATCGCTATCAGTATATGAAAGAGGTTTATAATCGAATGTAGTCTTTAGATTACTAGTAGCAAGTTTTAAATCATTTAACATTATATAATAGTGTTCGAAAGATATAAGAAGAGCTGAAAGGGCTAGACTCATTATCATGAATGCAACAAAGGATTCAGCTGTCAGTTCATTTCCTGATACCATATAGCTACCTAATAATAGTATCAATGGAGTCAAAAAACTAACGATGATTACATACATACAATTAGGTATTGCCATCTTATATTCTGTCTTGATACTTAATTTTCTTGTATCTTCTAGAGTATCAATCAATCGTTCAAAGTGTGTATCTGTCAAGTTATGAGATTTGAATACTTTGAATCCTTTTATATACTCGATTACAACTGAAATCATACGTGAACCGAGACTGCGCTTTTCTTTTCCGTATTTTTTTACTAGTCTATTGCTCCAATGGAGTATAGGGAAAGAAATCACTATTACTAAACATTGTGACAAGGCTAGTTGCCAGTTGATGAAAAATGTACCTATGATAATTAGCACAACTAATGTGAGTGTTTTTATGCAAAAAGGTAAAGCATGGGATAGAACCCCTTCAAAACTAGCGATATCATTAGTAAGAGTATTCATCAAATGCCCTATACTGTTTTTATTAAAATATCCAAGGTTAAGATTACATATATGTTCACCTAGATCAACACGAACATCATGAGCCACATCAAAACCTCTTGTAAAACATAATAAATAACCTTTGCGATATATAATAATTCGATAGATTACGCTTGCTGCACATATTGCTGTGTATATTATGATTTTAGATTCAGTTAGAGTATCATTAAGTAATTCTACAACTGTCAAGTACAAAATGAAATATAATGCCATACTGCCTATAGCATCTATGATAGTTAGAAAAATAGGAAGATAAAGCTTTTTCTTATTGTCTTTTAACAGCCAACTTATTGTTTTTAACATCTAGACAGCCTCCTTTTCTGATGAGTGTATATAAGCATTCCACATAGTACTATAGATTCCGTTTGAATTTACTAAATCATCATGTGTGCCTTGTTGGGCAATCTTACCTTCATTAAATACAACAATGTTATCAGCATTAACTATTGTATGAAGTCTATGAGCTATCATTATCGTTGTCTTGCCTTTCAATAGATTAGCTAGAGCAAGTTGGATTTTATGTTCATTCTCTATATCTGAAAATGAAGTAGCTTCATCAAAAATAACTATTGGGGAGTCTTTTAAAATAGCACGTGCTATAGCAATTCGCTGCTTTTGACCTCCAGAGAGTTTTATTCCTTCTGAATCTCCTAGTCGAGTCTTATATCCTTTGGGTAGACTCATGATAAAATCATGGATCATAGCTCCTTTGGCGGCTTCTATGACTTTGGAAGAATCAGCGTTACTGCCCATTGCGATATTTTCAAATATGGTATCATCCATTATGAATATATCTTGGAATACAAAAGCAGTAGTGTCCATCAGGGAATTGGTAGTCAAATCTTTTATATTAACATCATTAATTTTTATTTCGCCTTGATTAACATCAAAGTATCTTCCAATCAATTGTGCAGCTGTGGTTTTACCAGCGCCTGATGCACCTACAAATGCTGTAAAGCTACCAGCGGGTATGTTAAGGTTAACATCTTTAAGTACAGATGTATCAGAGTAGGAAAAAGATACATTATCAAAGCTGACACTATAACTTTCCTTCTTTGGAAGAACTATGGTTCCTTCAGATATAGGCTCAAGGTTAAGTATTTTTTGAACATGGGTCAATCCGCTTTTTAACTCCATAATTCCCATTCTTATATTTATAAGATTGAAGAAAGCACTAAAGAAACACATTGACAACAATATAAATAGAAGGTAATTACCAAGTGAAAGCATTTCATTAATATACAAAAATCCACCTACAGGCAATGTAAATAAAATAGCAGAATCTAGTATTACAACGGTAACTGCTATAGGAGCACAAGATTTATGTGCCATTTTTTTGAGACATGTTGTATATAGTGATAATGAATTAGTATATTTCTTGAAATGTTTTGCAGATAGATGATACATTTTAAGTACCTGCATACCCGATACCATTTCGTTGACTGATGTGTTGACAGAAGATATGGTATTAGCAAATTCTGTTGTTAGTTCTGGATATCCTTTCATAATCTTCATTGGGATAAAGATTCCAAGAACAGCTGGTATCAATATGCATATTGCCATTATAGGCTGGATAATGAGCAGTATTACAAATAATATGATAGGTACAACAAAGGATTGTGCCAGTTCAATAAGATTATGACCTATAAAATTTTCTAATCTTCCAATATCGTCAAATAGAGCTGTTTTAATTTCACCTTGAGAGTTATCATTAAAAAAACCTAGATTCAACTTTGACATATACCTGATTACCTTGATTCTTAATTTATGCATTGTGTTAAATGCTGATAAGTGGGTACAAAGGCTGGCAATTGATAATAGTAAAGATTTTAATATAACTGAAGCAATACTAATGATTGCCCAATATATGATAAATGAAAAATTAAATCCACTTTGACTATACTCATATATTATTTTGTATATTGCCAGATATGGTACAAATGATAATGCAGAACATATTATCGCAAGTATCAATCCTACAAAAAGTTTAATACGTTCGCCTTTTAATAGAGAAAACAAATTATTTAATAAAGATTGTTTTTTATTCATTTTTAGGCTCCTTTCCTAATTGAGAGTTATTATCATAATCTGTTGATGCTCTATATTATAGCTTTTTTTATAGTAATTACAATATACTAGTATTCAATTAATTAGTTTTTGAATAAACTGGGTAAAAGCCCTTAAAATCAATGTTATGTGATTGTCTCTAAGATAGAAAAATGGTAATATTATGATATAATTAAGGTGTTGTATGATATAAATTTATGATAGAATGACAGTATACATTTCCAGGAGGTAAAATTAGATGATAGAGACAATACATGAATACTATTCTGTTTTAACTGAGCAGTATCCATTTACAATGGTGTACGAATATTCCCAGGAGGGAGACCACTTTTATAGGATGGAACCAGAATATGGGGATGGGAGTTTGAGGCTTATATCATTTAATGATATGTTTATGGTAATTATTGCAGACTATACACCAAAACACGATTTTGAAAAGGTATCAGAAATCACTCAGAGTTATGTTGAGATAAGTCAATTTGAAACTAGTTCAAGTTCTTTTAAAGTAGGCGATCAAAAAGTTAAACCTGTCAAAAAGGGGATATGCTGTTATATCAACAATAGTAAAAAAATATATGTTTATTGCAAAAAGAAAGAACCGGTACGTTTCACAAAAGTTATAATATCAAAAGAGTATTATGATGATTTTCTACAGAAAAGATATGGAGATAGTTATCAAGGGGCTAAAAATGCGGTAAGATTCTTATCTAAGAGTCCTAATCAACCAGAACTTAATTTTATATTCCAGCAAATAAAAAGCTCCAGGGCAAAAGGTTCTTCTATGAATATATACCTAGAAGGTAAGATACTAGAATTATTAGCTCTTGCTACATATAACTATGAGCAGGCTATTAAGACTGAGCCAATTCATGTAAAACTCAGTAATAAGGATGTAAGGTCATTAAAAAAGGTTATAGAGTACATGAATAAAAATCTATCCAAGTATCCTTCCATTGAAGAACTGTCCAAGATGGCAAGTATGAGTACAACTCGTTTTCAATTAGCTTTTAAAAAAACATATGGTACGACTGTATATGAATACTTGAAATCACTAAGGATGAATCAAGCTTTAATTCTCTTACAAGATTCGGGTTATAGTATACAAAACATAGCAAAAGAAGTAGGGTATAATAATGCTGGACATTTCGCGGGTATATTCAAGAAGATATATGGTGTTACACCAAAAAAATATAGAGACATGCAAGATATTTTGTAATTATAAAAAAATGTCTTGACATTTTAAATCTACAAGTGTAAACTAATTAATAGATTTACACGTGTAGATTTAAAAATAGGAGGATTTATCATATGAAGAAGAATATTCCTAGTATCTCTGATTCAGAATTAGAAGTGATGAAATTAATATGGAAGAAAAATCCTATTACTTCTGACGAGATAATAAATAGTTTATCTGAAAAAATGAATTGGAATCCACAAACTATTAAAACTTTTATTACTAGACTTGTTAAAAAGAAAGCAATATCCTATAACAGGTTAGGGCGCAACTATTTATATTATCCTGTTATTACTCAAAAAGAATATGTAAAAGTTGAGAACAAGAGTTTTCTTCAAAAAATTTATGATGGTGCTGTTGATAGGCTGGTTTATAACTTCATTGAACAAGAAGATTTGTCAGAAGAAGATATTGATAAGCTTCAAAAAATGTTGGATAACAAGAAAAAAGATAGCACTAAGAATAAGTAGTATATAAGGAGTAATAGCTATGGATATTTTAAATACGGTTTTCATGAATGTACTTTTAGTTACGTTCACCTCAAGTATAATAGCAGTAATAATACTCTTAATCAGATATCTATTCAAAGCAAAAATAAGTATCCGATTTAATCAGATACTATTAAGTTTTATTTTATTAAGATTCTGTATGCTTATAGTGCCAGAAAGTTCTATGAGTATACTAAATCTACTGCCACAATATGGAGCAGAAAATACTATATCAGAGAGTTTGTCCACTATACATCCCAATATAGAAAATCGACAAACTCCAAGAAATAGTATAGGAAAAATAACACAAGTTGATTATATCAAAAATAATGATAAACGTCTAGAATTGCCTACTGTCAGTACAACACATGTTGAAAATAAAATTAGTTTTACTAACATACTATCAATAATATGGTTAGCTGGATTATTAATAATCCTGATTGGTGCAATTTTAATACAGGGGAGATTCACTTATAAATTAAAATCATGTGAACGAATAGATGATAGTGAGTTACTAATTATTATGGAGAAATGTAAAAAGATATTAGGTATAAAAAGAAATGTAAATATATATATGGGAGATAATTTCAAAAGCCCATTCATAATAGGTATATTTAGACCTAGTGTATACATTCCTAAGCAGATGATTAAAGTGGATAAAGAGCATTTTCAACATGTGATTTTGCATGAACTTGCTCATTATAAGAGAAAGGACCTAATTTACAACATATTTAGCGTTATAGCTATAGGTATTCACTGGTTTAATCCTATAATATGGAAAATAACTTCTATTATTAGATCAGATATAGAATTAGCCTGTGATACTTACGTCCTTGATAGATTAGGCGAGGACAATGCAATATCATATGGGGAAAGTATATTGGTTGTAACACGATTGTTTCTATCAAGGCGTAATCAGATAGGATTAGCTTGTTATCTTAACAATACCAAGAAGCAGTTGGAGAGGAGAATAATAATGATTAATAAGTTTAAAAAAAATACATATAAATTTACAGCATTATCTATAATGTCAGCATTATTGATTGGAGGCATAGTGCTAACTAATCCTGTAAGTGCTAGACAAAAAAATGATGAGTTGAAAGATTCTATAGATAATCTAGAAATAGATGAGAATAAGGACATGATGGATGATATCTTAGTTAAATTATATTGTAACAGGTATAACAATTTAGATAGTTTTATTGATAATGTAGAATTTGATTTTATGGTGCCAGACTATGTACCACAAAACAATTATTATTTGGGCGAATTAGCTTGGTTTCCACATGATGAAAGAGCTAGATTGTTTTATGATAATGATAATGGATTCTTTGTTGATATTATGATGTTTCAAAAAGATCCAGATGAATATTTTGGTAATAGGACAGTAAAAATAGATAGATATCCAAGTAGTATTGAAGGTATAGAGGGCGAAATATTAGTTACTAAGTTTGGTTCTGAGACTACTAAACATTTTATATATAAGAAAAATGATATATATTATGTCATAGATTATCAAAAAGTTAATGGAGACAATAGTATTAAAGGTGAAATACCATTATCAGAAGTTGCTGAAATAATTAAATCTCTAAAAAATCCAGAAGATGTTGATAAAAGTATCTTTGATCTACCTAATATAGATTTTTGTGTGTATAGTATGGAAGATATGGAAACAGCTAGAGAAATTGTAGGATTTGATTTTAAACTACCTATTGATGATTTTTTAGGTAAATATACTAGAATTCAAGCTTCAGAAGATAGAAAAGATATAAATCTGAATTTTGAAGGTGGCTTCAATCTAGTACAAACACAGGAAATTCCTTATTATTATAATCAATTTACTAAACTTGGTAAATTAGAGATAGCTGATTCTGAAAAGGTTTGGTTTGAAAAGATGGAAGGTAATTGGGAATATATCAATAATAGAAAAGTGTTGAAAATAATCTATACATGTGAGTTATTCGGAAATCAGACAGAACCAGATAGAGACATTGAGTATGTCTGGTGTGATAATGATATATATTATTGTATTTCATATAATGGTTATACTAGTCCAATAGATATTGAAAAGGCAATGAAACATATTATGGATTCAAATAGTTTTGATGAGATAATTAAAGAAAATAGTATGAATTAGATAATATCTTACTTGGGGTGAAATTTTTTGAATTTCACCCCATTTACTTTCTACTTTTCTATGTAGCTTGCAATATCATTAACTCTAATGTATCATATTAAAATAGAGTTCAAAAGTCATTAATATGGGAGGATGTTATCCTATGATAGATAATACATTTATTGAAGAAATCAAGAAAAAAGATTTGGACATAGCTGCAATAGCAGATAAAATAATAGATGATAAAGAATATAGAGATAGAGTAGTGTTGTATTTGATGACTTACAAAGAAATCATGGTTTATTATAATAGTTATTATGTTCTAGCACATGCAAGTGAAATAAAACCAGAATTGTTCTATGAATATTGGGATGAATTTGCATCGTTGCTTAATCATAAAAATTCTTATCATCGTGACATAGGAATGACACTAATTGCTAATCTTACAGTAGTTGATGTTAATTACAGGTTTGATATTATTTTTGATGAATATGTTAAATGTATTGATGATGAAAAATTCATGACAGCGCAATGCTGTGTAAGAAATCTAAAGAAAGTACTTAAGCATAGAGAAGACCTAATTGCGAAAATAATTGAAATGGTACTTAATATAGAGCATATAACATCATATTCAGAAAAACAGATAGAATTATTGAAATACGATATTCTAGAGATTTTTGATTCAATATATAATAAAGTAGCAGTAGACCATAAAAGTAGAATTGATATATTTATTAATGATTGTATGGAAAGCATTAGTCCTAAGACAAAGAAAATGGCTAAAAGATTAAAGAAGAAATATGAACTCTAATATATAGATTGTTGAAGATGATAAAGCTGAAAAAGCTAAGTTATAGATAGGGATGATGAAATGGAAATAAAAATACTAAATTTATTAGAAGGAGCAAAACATGCAGAAGGGCTTACGGTCATTATTGATGTATTTAGAGCTTTTAGTGTAGAGTGTTACCTATACCAACAGGGGGTAAAAAATATTTATACTGTTGGAACAATAGAAAAAGCTCAACAACTTAAATTAGAGCATCCAGAGTATATTTTAGTAGGTGAAAGGGATGGACTCTTATTAGATGGTTTTGAATATGGAAATTCCCCATATTTTATAAATGAAGCTGAGGATATAAAAGGAAGTACAGTAGTTCATACAACTAGTGCGGGTACTAGGGGAATTGTGAATGCAAAAAATGCTACAGAAATTATAACAGGCAGTTTTGTTAATGCTAAAGCTATAGCAAAATACATTTTACATGAACAGCCAGAAAAAGTATCTCTTGTAGCAATGGGTAATGGGGGTTCTTATGAAGCGAAAGAAGATGTCCTATGTGCTGACTACATAAAAAGCTTGTTGCTAAATAAAGATTTTGATTTATCTAGTTTAAAAGATAAGTTATTAAACAATGGTGGAGAGAGATTCCATCAAGTAGATACACAGGATAGTCAGCCAAAAGAAGATTTTCATCTTTGCTTGGACTATGATAAATTTGATTTTGTAATAAGGGCTGATAAAGTTGAAGATGATTTGTATAAAATGATACTAATCAACCAGTAAATATTATTTAAAAGGATATACATAATTATAAGAGTTTTATTTCTCTAAGGAGAATAAAGCTCTTTTTTAGTGTTAATTACTATAAATAATGATTTAAATGTGTTGAATAAGATTCAAGGGAAATATATTGAACTTAATGAAATGTATATATAGATGCTCAAGTAATTTGTACAAAGTGAACAAAGTTGGACAATTTTGTACAAAAGTACTTGAAAATCATTTTCAATATGATATAATGTATTTATTAAAATACTAGAAAGGTGATGCTCATGGAAGAAAAATATTACACTATTGATGAAGTTGCTAGCAAATTAGAAGTTCATACCAAGACCATAAGAAGATATATATATAGTGGTAAAATACAGGCTTTGAAGGTAGGTGGACAATGGAGAATATATGAAAGTGCATTGGACAAATACTACGAAGACTCAAAATGCGCATGTGGAAATGGTGATGTTAGCCAAGATGATTTCTGTGTATTTATGGATGGACAAAACAGGACAACAGAAGACAAGCTTCAAGTGTGTAGTATAATAGACTATTACGTTAATGAACAAGAAGAAGCTAAACCCATTGCCCATGAAATAACAGATGTAATAATGTCTATGGAAGGGCAAAACCAATACAAATTCAATTATATATATGATTCAGCAGAAAAACGAGCTAGATTTGTTTTATGGGGGAACGCTACTTTTCTAGAAGAAGTAGCCAACCGTCTTAAAAAATTTCAATAATAAATGTAAATAACAAGATTGGAGGTTTGATGTTATGAAAACAAAAAAAACGTATAAAGTAGAAGGAATGCATTGTGCAGCTTGTTCATCAGCGGTGGAACGAGTAACTAAAAAAATAGATGGTGTTTCTTCAGTTAGTGTTAATATAAACACTAAAAAAATGCAAATAGAGTATGACGAAGATGTAGTTGACAAAGGCAAAATCTTTGAAGCAGTTGAAAAAGCTGGATTTGTGCCTTCAGAAGATTCAGAAGAAAAAAAGGTTGTAATACCAATAGAAGGAATGCATTGTGCTGCTTGTGCCAAAACAATTGAAACAGGTGTTAATAAATTAGATGGTATTTTAGAAGTATCAATAAATGTTCTAGTGGGCAAAGCATATATAAAATATGATGTTAAGAAAGTAAGATTATCAGAAATTAAAAAAGCAATAATTAAAGCAGGATTTACCCCTAAGGAAATAGAACGGAATAATGATGCTGAAGAAGATAATTCTAATAATATAGAACAGAAGAAAATGTGGTTTAGATTAAAGATCGCCATAGGATTTGTTATTCCTCTTCTATATATATCCATGGGACATATGATAGGATTACCAATTCCTAAATTCATCAATCCTATGTATGAGCCACTTAATTTTGCACTTGCACAATTTATATTGCTTATACCTATAGTTGTAGTTGGTAGATATTTTTATAGTAGAGGGTTCAAAGCTCTATTCACTGGGCATCCCAATATGGATTCACTTATTGCAGTAGGTACATCTGCGGCGATAATATATGGTATAGTTGCAACATACCAAATAAGTATTGGACAAGTTCAATATGTAAAAGACTTATATATTGAATCAGCAGGAACTATCATAGCATTAATAATGCTTGGTAAATCCTTAGAGAATCGTTCCAAGGGTAAAGCATCTGAAGCCATCAAAAAATTAATAGGACTCAGACCGAAAGAAGCCTTAGTATTACATGGAACCGAAGAAATACGTATGCCTATAGATGAAGTAGAAGTAGGGGATATCGTACTAGTAAAACCGGGTGAAAAAATACCTGTTGATGGACGTGTGACAGAGGGTAGAAGTTCAGTTGATGAATCAATGATAAGCGGTGAGAGTATACCTGTAGAAAAAAAAGTTGGAAGTAGTGTAATAGGAGCAAGCATTAATAAAAATGGGTTGTTGAAGATTGAAACTACCAAAGTTGGTGATGATACAGCACTGGCAAAGATTATTGATCTAGTTGAACAGGCTCAAGGGTCAAAGGCACCAATTGCAAAATTGGCAGATATCATAGCTGGTTATTTTGTACCTATTGTAATATCAATAGCTGTATTAGCTGGAATCGCATGGTATATAGGAACTGGTGATCTAGAACTTACTCTTAAGGTATTCATTTCTGTTCTTGTTATAGCTTGCCCTTGTGCACTTGGCTTAGCTACACCAACAGCCATTATGGTTGGAACTGGAAAAGGTGCAGATGAAGGAGTTTTGATTAAAAGCGGAGTAGCACTTGAGACAGCACATAAAATTGATGTTGTTGTTTTTGATAAGACGGGTACAATTACAGAAGGTAAGCCAGTAGTTACTGATCTGATAACTAAAGATTATGACAAAAAAGAGATATTAAGATTAATTGCTTCGGCAGAAAAAGGTTCAGAGCATCCTCTAGGTGAAGCCATAGTTCATAAAGCTGAATTAGATAATATAGAATTAGTTAGTGCTATTACAGATTTTAAAACCATTTCTGGTCAAGGTATAAAAGCTGTAATAGAAGGTAAAGAGCTTTTATTAGGTAATGAAAAGATGATGAAAGAGTTTAATATCAAAGAGTGTGATATTAGTAAAGGTGAGGATTTGGCTTCTGAGGGTAAAACACCAATGTTTATCGCTATTAATGGAAAATATGTTGGTATAGTAGCTGTAGCAGATACAGTTAAGCCAGATAGTAAAAAAGCTATTGACCATCTACAAGATATGGGTATAAAAGTAGCTATGATAACTGGTGATCATAAGAAAACAGCTGAAGCTATAGCTAAAGAAGTTGGAATAAGCTTAACTATAGCAGAAGTTTTACCGGAAGATAAATCTAGAGAAGTCAAAGCTCTGCAAGATAAAGGATATAGAGTTGCAATGGTCGGTGATGGAATCAACGATGCCCCAGCATTAGCACAGGCAGATATAGGGATAGCTATAGGTTCAGGAACTGATGTCGCTATGGAATCAGCAGATATAGTATTGATGAAAGACAGCATTGTAGATGTTATAAAAGCAATAGAGCTCAGCAAAGGGACTATTAGAAACATCAAACAAAACTTATTCTGGGCATTTGGATATAATACATTGGGTATACCAATAGCAGCAGGATTACTTCATATATTTGGCGGACCTTTACTTAATCCGATGATTGGAGCTGCCGCAATGTCATTTAGTTCTGTATCAGTGGTTACTAATGCTCTTAGATTAAGAAATATCAAGTTGTATGATATATAAATTAGTAGAGTAGCATTTCAGAGAGTTTTAAATTATATTTCTCTTTAATTAAGGATGAGGCTTCACAATAATACATTTCTTTTATATTAATGCATTAGGTGAGCCTCATTTTTATTGATTATATGTCTTAACTATTGGTTGCTGCATGATTCAAGAATTTTTTATGGGTATAATCAATACCTATAGCTCCAAGGGGAGCGGTTATTATAATGGCTAGAACAGCTACAGTGAGAATCGTGTTCCCAGATTCGACTCCTTTTTGTAAAGGTATAGCGCCAATAGCTGCTTGTACAGTTGCTTTTGGCAGATAGGCTATTGAACAAAATAGTCTTTCTTTTTTATTCAAGCTTGATTTTAATAAACAAATGTTTACACCACAAATTCTGAATACTAACGCACATAAAACAAGTAGTATAGAGATTAAACCTGCACCAGCCAGATATCTAATATCCACAGCTGCACCAACTAATACAAATAATAGTATCTCTGCGCCTACCCATATCTTAGAAAACTTAGTCATCAATCTTCTAGCCAGTACATTATAGGATTCAGATATGGTTCCACCTAGAGCCATAACAGCGAGCAAACCAGATATTGATACTGTAGGTTTTACATAACTCTCAAGAGTCAAAAATAAAAATGAAATACTGAGTATTATAAGCACTTTGACAGTATCTCTCATATGAAGCCTTTTTACTACCCAGATAAAGACAATACCTGTTAGTATACCAAGTAGTAATCCAAGTACTATTGATAATGGTACAGATAATAAGCTTGAAGTCTCGAAGCCTTTTCCACTATACATTCCTAAAAAAGCGGTGAATAAAACAATAACATAGATATCGTCAACAGATGAACTTGCCATTATCAATTGAGGTATGCTTTTGTCATTTCCATAACCACGTTCCATTAGGTTAATCATCCTTGGCACAACTACTGCTGGTGAAACAGCGGCTAATACAGTCCCCATGATAGCTGCTTCAATATAACTTATATGAAAAAATATTGGAGCCAGTATAATTACTGCTGTTAATTCGAGAGTTGCAGGGATAAAACACATTAGTACGGCTTGTTTACCAACTTTCTTCAAATCTCTTATATCAAGAGATAGACCAGCCCTAATTAGAATTACTATCAAGGCAATTTCTCTAAGGTCGCCAGAAATATTAAGAATTTCTGGTGAAATAAGGTTAAGTACAAATGGACCAAGTATCACTCCGGTTAAGATCATACCTAATAGACCAGGTAGATTTAACTTGTTAAGAATTCCACTTAGTGCAAATCCTAAAATCAAAATTAATGCTAAACTAAATAACATCTAATAATCCTCCTTTGGCAGAACACAACAAAAGTTTTTTATCTATTCAATAAAAAAGCTGATGGTTCTGCGATATAATCACAGAAGTCATCAGCGTATAAGCGGTTCTAGCTTTTGCTAAGGGAGAACTTCATTCCCTGCACAAAATATATTATCATAATATGTCATAATAAGCAATACCCATTTATCCAGTTTTATACTGGTTGTATTCATAAAACTTATTCTGCTTGATAAAATTATTAAAATTAAAGGTTGACAAAAACGTATAGCTAGTATACGATGATAGTATGAAGAAGAATATGGAAGAAGCAATTGAAAAATTTATGACTATGACAGAAAAAATATCTAATTGTGGTAAAAATCCTCGTAATTATGGAACAGATGTAGACATATATAGAAGTGAAATCCATATAATTAAATTAATAGGAGATTATGCTAATCTACATGTTTCAGAAATAGCGAGAAAATTTGGAGTTACTAAGGGAGCAGTCTCACAGTCTCTTAAAAAGCTAGAAAGAAAGGGGTTAGTTGAAAAGTACCTTGACGAGACAAATAATACAAGGTTGTTAGTAAAATTAACAGATAAAGGTCAGAAAGCGTATTTAAGCCATGAAGAACATCACAAAGTATCTGATAAAGATATATTACAATATCTAGACGAATTAAGTGACCATGAATTAGAAATAGTGGTAACTTTTATTGAAAAAACCAGTGAGATGGCAGAAAGGCATCTATAATATTTTTTTTTATCTAAACGTATACATACTATACGTATGATTATTTATAAATATAAGATTATAAGGAGGCAAGTATGAAAGAAGATAGTAGCGTTTCAGTAAATCAGTACAAAAGGAGAAGTTTACCATCAAGAATATTGATAGCTGTAAGTGTAACAATTGGTATAATCCCAATAATTATAGTTATGAGGATGGTAAGTCTACTTTCAAATAACGAAATCACAACAAAGATGATTATTATACTTGGTGGAATTATATGTTGTTGTCAAGTTATGAAAGCAGTTTTTTATGGGTTATCCATGTGGAAAGCCCATGATTTCGCATTTTCAGTATTATCAGAAATCAGAATAAACATGATTGGACATTTGAAAAAATTATCTTTCAGTTTTTTTCAGAAAAGAAAAATTGGAGATTTGACAAATATTATAAATCATGATGTTGATCAGACAGAATTATATTTGGCACATGGATTGCCAGAAATAACTATAGCTATGCTAATACCTTTTGTCATAGCGGTCAGTTTGCTTATTATGGATGTGCGTCTGGGATTGGCTTTGATATCAACTGTACCACTAGTGTTTTTGTACCAAAAAATACTCAACAAACTTATTGCAGGTAAATTTATGCATTATGCTAAAAGTACTAAAAAGATGTCAGAAGATCTAATAGAGTATATAGCTACCATTCCAGTTATAAAAGCATTTAGTAAGGAAGAGAAAAGAACCAAAAAATTACTGGATGGTATGGATGATTATATCTCATGGGTAAAGAAAATGACTGTTAGTATCTCTTTTCCTATGACTTTTTCAACAATGCTTATGGAAGGTGGTCTTGTAGTATTGGCAATTGTGGGTTCCATATTGTTGAAAGATAATAAGATAGATGTTAATACTTTTGTTTTAGCAATAATCCTAGGTGGAATCTTTAGTAATACTTTTGCTAAACTTCCTATATTCCATCATATGAGTATTATTTTTAAAAACGCCCTAAGAGAAATCAACTCTGTAATGGGAGTAAAACCAAATAATACTAATGAGATAAATAGTAATATAAAATCTGGTGACATAGAATTTAAGAATGTTGAATTTAGTTATGATGAGGACAAAAAAATACTTAAAGATATTAATTTAGTTTTCAAAAAACATTCAATTAATGCAATTGTAGGAGCGTCTGGTTCAGGGAAAACAACTATCGCTAATCTAATAATGGGATTTTGGAAGCCAAGTGGTGGAATGATAAATATTGATGGTAAAGATATCAGCAAGATCAGTGAACATGATTTGTCTAGACTAGTATCAATTGTCCAGCAGGAAGCTTTTTTATTTAACATGAGTATAGAAGAAAACCTTAGGATAGGAAAGAAAGAGGCTACCAAAAAAGAAATCATAGAAGCAGCTAAAAAAGCTCAGATTCACAATATGATTATGAGTCTTCCAAAAGGTTATAATACAATAGTTGGTGAATCAGGAGCTAAGCTGTCAGGAGGAGAAAAACAAAGATTATCTATAGCAAGAATGATACTCAAAAACTCTCCTGTCATTATATTAGATGAGGCAACTTCAGCTATTGACTCAGCCAATGAACATCTGATTAAGAAAGCATTAGATAACTTAGGTAAAAATAAAACAATCATTACGATTGCTCATCATCTTAATACTGTAATAAATGCAGATCAAATCTTTGTTATGGAAGATGGTAGGATTGTGGGTAATGGTAGTCATGAAGAACTACTTCAAGATAGTAAGTTATATAAGAAGATGATTGAAGAACAAGCCTGTGTAGACAACTGGGCAATTAAGGAGGTAGTAAATTCATGATATCAACTATTTTTAGATATATGACTAGAAAAGGTAAAAGTATGCTTATATTATCAATAATATCCTTTACAGTGAAATCTCTATTAGGTGCATCTATGATGTTGGTCATTTTGGATATGCTTAATAAAATAATAGATGGTAGGACAGACAATCTTCATATGTATTGGATAGCTCTTGCAGTTATAATATTATTAAACGGATTGTTTAATACAATAGCAGACCTTGCAAAACATTTCAGTGGTTTTGAAATTGCTGCAAAAATAAGAACTAAGGTAACATTAAGATTAAAACAATTTTCTCTAGGATTCTATTCTAAGGAAAGGCTGGGAGAGATTAGTACGGTTATCCATAAAGATGTGGATAATATTGAAAGCATTACAGCTCATATGTGGTCAAGAATGTTCAGCGATTTTATTACAGCTATCATTATTGGAGGCTTGCTTTTTGCTATTAATTGGAAGATGGGATTGGCAATGATTTCATTTTTGCCTATAGGTCTATTGCTATTGATAAAAGGAATAAAATCAACTAGTAAATTAGAAGAAGATACTCAGGATAATCTTGCTGATATGGTTAGCTTATTTGTAGAGTATACTAAAGGAATTCCTCTATTAAAAGCTTTCAATGAAAGTGAAACATTTGAAAACAAACTAAAAGACAGTACTAATAGGTTTGGTGAAAGCAGTAAGAGATTATCTAAATCCATAGCAAAATATATAGGAAAATATTTTTTGTTTTTAGAACTATCATTTGGGGTATTAGCGATTGTAGGAGCATTTATGGTATTCTATGGGCAGCTGGATGTATCTAACTATATAATTTTTATAATTTTCAGCAAAGAATTCTATAAGCCATTTACAAATATTGAATCTCATTGGCTTAATTATATTAAAGTCAAAGATAGTTATAGTAGAGTAATGGCAATAATGGATGCTAAAGTTATTGAGGAAGTGGATCAACCTAAGAAAATGGATGGGTTTGATATAAGGTTTAATAATGTCTATTTCAATTATGAAAAAGACGAATTTCAATTAAGTAACGTTAATCTAAGCATTGATGAAGGTAATATGGTTGCACTAGTAGGACCTTCTGGTTCAGGAAAGACAACTATCACTAATTTATTATTAAGATTTTGGGATCCTCAACAAGGAGAAATAAGAATAGGTGGAAATGATACAAGAGAGATTGACTATGATGAGCTACTATCAAATATAAGTATTGTAATGCAGAACGTAATATTATTCTCAGATTCAATATATGAGAACATTAAAGTTGGTAAAAATGATGCAACAAGAGAAGAGATCATAGAAGCGGCTAAAAAAGCTGAGATACATGATTTCATTAAATCTCTGCCAGAGGGATATGGTACAAGATTAGGAGAAAATGGTGTAGGTTTATCGGGAGGTCAGAAACAGAGACTTTCTATAGCTAGAGCCTTTCTAAAAGATGCTCCTATTGTAATCCTTGATGAAATGACAAGTAATGTTGACCCTATAAATGAAAGAAAAATACAAAAGGCCATAAGCAATCTGGCGGCTGATAGGACGGTTATAGTAATAGCCCACCATCTAAAAACTATTAGAAGTGCAGATAAAATAGTGGTATTCAATAAAGGTAAAATAGTTGAAACGGGTAGTCATGATGAACTACTTAACAGTAATGGATTATATAGGAAATTATGGGATGCACAGAAAAGTGCTGAAACTAGAAATTTGTGTAGTGCATAGAATTTTTTTGATGGTAACGTATAGTGTATATACGTTGCTTTTCAAATTATGGGAATAAACTCTTTATATTTTATAACTTGACATTCCAGTAGCTGGAACATATACACTTAGGTTATAATTATAAGGAGGTCATAATGATGAGTAGAAATATTATGGAATTATGTTGGACACAAATTGAGGAGTTGGATAAAGAAAAAACGGTAATGATGATTGGAATTGCACCAATAGAAGAGCATGGTAGGCATCTTCCAACAGGTGTAGATGTATATGAAACAAAACATTGGATAGAAAGTTCAATAACCAAATTAGAGAACTCATTTCCAGAGTATACTTTTTTAACAATGCCAATGCTCCCTTTTGGACATGGTGATATAAGAGGATTTGTTGGAAACATTCATTTATCTCAAAAACTGATTTATCAAATAGTATTAGAAATGTTAGGTGGAATAGCTGAGTGGGGTATTAAAAATATAGTTATAATATCTGGACATGCAGATCCAAAACATCTTATAGCAATAGAGCAAGCATGTGATGAAATAAATAAAATATATCAAGATGTATCCTTTGCTCCCATGGGGGCGATATTCAGTCAAGATAACATCACTCTTGATTTTAAGGATGATTCAAATCAATTGGTAAAAGAAAAGTTAGGTAAGTATCCAAATGATTTCCATGGAGGATGGATAGAAACATCAAATATGCTAGATATATGTCCAGGTCTAGTTAATGACAACTATGGAAATCTTCCAGATATATCAATAAATGAAATGGAAATGATACAACCAGAAATAGTAAGCAGTAAAATAAAGGGACAAGGTCATATAGGATATCCAAAAGAGTCAACTATGGAACTGGGTCAAGTATTAAATGAAAATATGGCGGAAAGAATCAAGATATGTGTTGAAGCATATTTAATAAGAAAAGATTATAAAAAATATTTACATCATAAATTGTATAATATACCTGCATTAAAAGTACAAGGAGGAAAGTAGACATGTATACCATAGGTGAATTTGCTATCATAGTTAAGCTGAATAAAAAAACTATAAGATATTACGATGAAATAGGTTTGTTTCAACCAGCTTATATAGACCCTAATAATCAATATCGTTATTATAAAAGAGAACAAATCAATGATTTAAATAGAATTATAAAATTAAAGGAAACTGGTATCTCCCTAGAACAAATAAAACATATAACCACAGATTCAGAAGATGTATCAATCAAAGATATATACAATAAAAGATTATCAGAAATAGAATTTGAAATTGAAAAACTAAAAAAGCAGCAAGACAATATTAAAACTCTCTTATCAACTTCTCATGCAGAAAGGAATGTTAATAAAGAATTTGATATTTCTAAAGAATATTACATTGAAAAAGGATTAATAGTATACCAAAAAACAGAAAAGCAAGAAGATATTCATGACATCATCAACAATTTCTATAATTATGTAGGTAATAAAGTAACACTTAGTTCAGGACATTTCTTCAAGAGGTCTCTGGATGATAATGCAGATGGCATCAGTGAAATATTCGCCTATACAACTAATGTATCAGAAGAATTAGATATCAAAACACAAACAAAAGAACTTTGCTTAAGAACATTGTGTGATTCAATCGAAAATAGAGATCTAGCATATGCCTCTTTATTTGATTATGCGAAAAATAATAATATTGTAATAGGCTCCATATATGAAAGATATAAAATCAATGCTGGCAAGATGCAGATAGAAATAATGTTTGAGATTGTATAAAGCGTGGAATGAAAGTGTGACATATGTTAAAATAGATATATAATTTGATACACAGAAAGGGGTATACTATGTATTTATGCACATATGAATATGAAGGTAAAGAAAATGTAGGTATAATGATAAAAGATAATGTATCCATTATTCCAATTAATAAGCTTATTGATGAATCCATCAATGATATGAATGAATTCATAAGTATTTATAGTGATAAGATGGTATTCTTGAAAAAGAAGGTTAATGAATACTCAGGTAATCTAATATCATTAAACGATGTAAAGGTCAGTTCACCTATTAGATACCCCAGAAGAGATATTCTGTGCTTAGGAAAGAATTATAAAGACCATGCTTTGGAAATAAAGGATTTTGTTAAGAACAAAGAACTCATTCCTAAGTATCCTATATATTTTACAAAAAGAGCTGATAGAACTATAGGTACAGAAGATACAATTCTTAGGCATGAGCAGATAACTAATGAAATAGATTATGAAGTTGAATTAGCTGTAATAATAGGTAAAGACGGTATTAATATAGATAAAAAAGATGTTGATGAGTATATTTTTGGATATACAATTGTTAATGATGTATCAGCTAGAGATATTCAGAGAAAACATGAACAGTGGTTTAGAGGTAAAAGTCTACAAACTTTCTGCCCTATGGGTCCATATATAGTAACTAAAGATGAGATACCTTCCCCTGTTGCACTAGATATTACCTGCAAAGTAAATGATGAACTTCGTCAATCATCTAATACAAAAAATATGATATTTGATATACCACACATCATATCTGAATTGTCAAAAGGAATAGAGTTAAAGACTGGTGATATCATAATAACAGGAACACCTTCGGGGGTAGGATTAGGGTTTAATCCTCCTAGATACTTAAAATCAGGAGATAAGATTGAATGTACAATAGAAAAAATAGGTACGTTAGTAAACTATATGGAATAATTATATACTTTTGATTATAAAAGCATAGTTATGAAAGAAGTGTTTAATAACTATGCTTTTATTTTTCAAATATCATCACGATATTTTTTGTAATATTGACTTGGTGTCATTTTTAGATGTTTTTTGAACACAGTCGAAAAATAATTAGTTGACTCAAATCCAACTTTTAACGCTATTTCAGTCAGGTTATAATTTGAATTCTTAATCAGTATGGTAGCTTGATTGATACGATACTGATTCAAATACTGTTTTAATGATATATGATATTCTTGCTTGAATTGAGCTGATAGGTAGCTTTCGTTCATGGGAATACTCTTTGCTATATCACCTAATTTTATATTATTCATATAATTTGTATGTATATACTTTAATACTTGAAGTATGTTCGGAGATAATTCTATTGAATCATAATTTTTTATCACACCAAAGAATTCTTTTATTATCAACTCTCCAATTTGAAACAAGGTACTATAATCATAATGCTGGTCAATATTTAAAATACAAGTATTGGAAATCTTATGTAATTGGGTTTTCAGCTCTTTAAAATGAATGCACAGATGATACTGTATAACTGTAGTAAATGCTACTAATTGATATTTTAGCATTTTTATATTACATTTATTTTGGTAAGGTAGCTCTAAAAATATCTGTATAGTATTATATGATTTCAGTGCGTTCTCAATATCTTTTATGACCAAGTAATCACATATCTGCTTGACAGATGGAAAATTAATAAAACCATTTGTATAATTGTAAGAATCAAGAGGTAGGGCTTTACCCCATTTCGTACTATTCATAGTTTCCATAGGTCTAAAATGCTGACATCCTATATAGATGCTTTTAGACATCAAATGATAGAATAATTGTCCTAGATAATTAAGTCTGTTATTATGTATATAATTAAAGTTTTTGAAAGTAGAGTAGGTAATAGGTATTTTTGTAGCCTTACAATACTTTTCAAAATAACATTTTTTATCTATTGTAGAAAGATTTATAATTGTAAAAGGTTCCATCATTAAGAAAGCTATAAGCATATTATCTCTTAAAACAGGAGCTATTATAGTGTATGTATTTTTATATAATTCATATATTAATGAATCTCGTGGTGATAAAGAAGTATTATGTAAATAGTTGGCAATTACACTCCCAGCTAAGTTGTCCATATAATTATTTACGTCTGCATAATCATCCTTAGTTATTTTATCTATTATTTTTCCAGTATCATTATATGCGTAAACACTATATCCAGTAGTATAATAATAACTTTTCAGTACATGATTGAGATGCGGATAGATAATGTTATTGTTATTAGATAAAAAAATATTCATAACTTCCTCCTAGTATTGATAATGATAATTAATATCATAACATAATTTTGATATAATAACAAAAGAAATTGAAGAAATTCTAAAAATATTAAATGTAATTGATAATGATAATTGATATCATTAAGCGGAAAGAGATGGTGAGTTTATGAAAAAAATAGCAATCTATGGAAAAGGCGGTATTGGAAAATCTACTACAGTATCAAATTTGTCCAGAGCATTAGCTGCGACAGGAAAAACAGTAATGCAGATAGGATGTGATCCAAAAGCTGATTCTACGAAGAGTCTTGTAGGAGGAAAGAGAATTCCTACGATTCTACATACATTGAAAGAGAAGAAAAGAGCGACTAAGTTAGAGGATATTATGGTTATTGGTGACGGTGGAGTTTTATGTCTAGAAGCAGGAGGTCCAACACCAGGTATAGGCTGTGCTGGGAGAGGAATAATATCAGCATTTGAATTATTGGAAGAGCTTAATGCTTATGAAATCTATAAGCCTGACATAGTAATCTATGATGTTCTAGGGGATGTAGTTTGTGGTGGATTTGCCATGCCTCTTAGAAAAGGATATTCAGATGAAGTATTTATCGTAACAAGTGGTGAAATGATGAGTATGTATGCAGCCAGCAATATTGCCAAAGCAGTAAGGCAGTTCTCTAATCGTGAATATGCTTCTCTTGGCGGATTGATATTAAATGCTAAGAACATTGAAAACGAAGGTGAACTAGTTAAGAAATTAAGTACAGAACTGGATACATCAATTATTCAGCATATACCAAGGAATCCAATAGTACAAAAAGCAGAAAATCTGGGTAAGACTGTTGTAGAAGCTTTTCCAGAGGATGAAATGTCTAAAATATATATGGATTTAGCACAAAAGATTATTAAGGAGGAAAATGATAATGAGAAATAAAGGTTTAATATGTTTGATATTAATAGTGGTGATGATGGCTGTAGGGTGTAGTTCTAAGGACACTCAAGTTGAAACGAGTAAAGATGGGACAAAGGTACAGGACAATAAGGGACAAGAAAAAGATAGTGATGTAGATGAAAAAGAAGGTAAAGAAAACGTACATAGTGATGAAGATAATAAAAAAGAAGAGATTGATGATATGACCAGCGCATCAAAAAAAGAAGATAGTAAACTGGAATTTGATTCAATACCTGAAAAAGTTGCAGTAGGAACAATAGGATTAACAGAAATATTTGATGCACTAACAATAGATTTAGTAGGGGTACCATCATCAAAATCTCATAATATACCAGAGCGTTACGCAGACCTTCCAGCTATTGGAATGAGTATGCAACCAGATATGGAAAAGCTGAAAAGTCTGGAACTTGATGTATTTATTACTGATAGTGCTTTACAAGATAGTTTAGAAGAAAGTCTAAAAGATAAGAAAATAAAAGCTGAATTTGTAAAAACTAGTGGATACAACGATATCATTGCTTCAATTGAATCTATTGGGAAAGCTTTTGACAAAGAAGATAAAGCAAATGAGATTATAGGTAACATGAAAAAAGTTGAAAAGGAAGTAATGGATAAGATAGAAGGTAAAGACAGTAAGAAAGTCATGATAATATTTGGAACACCTGAAAGTTTCATGTTAGCTACAGACATGTCATACATAGGAGATTTAGCCAATCGTATGAATCTGGAAAACATAACTGATGATATGGATATCAAAAGTCCTTATTTACCTTTTAGTATTGAATCAGTTGTTGCAATGAATCCAGATGTAATACTTAGATTCACTCATGCAGACCCAGAAACAAGTAAAAAAATGTTCGAAAAAGAGTTTGCAGAAAACCCAGTATGGAATGCTCTAGACGCAGTAAAAAATGAGCAGGTGTTTGACCTTGACCCACATTATTTTGGTGTAGTTGCCAATATAAGATGTGCGGAGGCTTTAGAAAAATTAGCTGACATGATTTATGGTGAATAGTATATGGTAAAAAATTGGCTAAAATCAAAATTGATAATTATTATTGGTGTGCTTATTTTATCAATTTTACTTGGTATATGTTTAGGAAGTGTAAGGATATCTTTAGATGATATTATTAAGAGCCTTTTCAGTGACGAATATACTGTAAAAAAAGCTATTATTAGTGACATAAGACTTCCGAGAGTATGGATAGCTGTTTTTGTCGGTGCTAATTTATCAGCTAGTGGAGCACTTCTACAAGCTGTTATGAGGAACCCATTGGCTGACCCTGGTATTACTGGGGTTTCAGCTGGTGCTAGTCTATTTGCAATTATAATCTTGTTGCTATTTCCAAGTTATGTGTCACTAGTTCCAATAGCTGCTTTTGTTGGTGGTGTTATAGCTTGTGGGATTGTTTATGGGTTGGCATGGAAAGGTGGAGGAATTGAACCTATTAGAATTGTATTAGCTGGTGTAGCCGTCAATGCTATTCTAGGTGGGGCAACTGGTCTCCTTTCACTCCTTAATTCAGACAAAATACAAGGTGTCATGTTATGGACCAATGGCTCATTATCTAGAGTATCATGGATGGATGTAAAGCTTCTTGGCATTTATTCGATTGTTGGTATCATATTAGCGCTGATATGTATCAGAGCAGCTAATGTATTACAGCTTGGCGATGATGTAGCTAAGAATCTAGGATATAACGTAAATTTAACAAGAATACTTATCTCTCTTGTAGCTGTTTATCTAGCAGGTATAAGCGTTGCTTTTGTTGGGATAATTGGATTTGTAGGATTAGTTGTACCTCATATAAGCAGGTTGCTATTTGGTTCTGACTATAAATGGTTGTTGCCTGTAAGTATGCTCATGGGAGGAGCGGTTCTAGTTATTGCAGATACATTGGCTAGAATGATAGCGGCACCTATTGAATTGCCTGTTGGAACAATGATGGCAATGTTAGGTGGTCCATTCTTTTTATATTTACTAAGAAGGGGTGCTAAAAGGTGATTGAATTAAATAATATATCATTTTCATATAATGAAATGCCCTTTATAAATGATCTGAACCTAGTAATCAATAAGGGAGAAATATTATCAATAGTAGGACCTAATGGTTCTGGAAAATCAACTATACTGAAAAATATTACAAAAAAACTTGAATACCAAAAAGGAAATATATTAATAGAGAAAGATGATATAAAAAAACTATCAGCTAAAAAAATAGCTAAGAGATTAGCGGCGTTAAGTCAACATCATGGTTCTACTACTGATTTTACTGTAAAACAGTTGGTACTATACGGTAGAATGCCTCACAAAAAATGGTATGAGCCTATGAGTGATTATGACAAGGAACAAATCAACTGGGCTATGGAAAAAACAGGTGTCATGTATCTAGCGGATAAACCCGTGAATTCATTATCAGGTGGTGAAAGGCAGAGAGTATGGATAGCTATGACTTTAGCTAGAAATCCTAAAATACTCCTTCTTGATGAGCCTACAACATATTTGGATATATGTCATCAATTGGAAGTACTTGATTTGATAAAAGAATTGAACAAAGAACTGAATATGACTATTGTCATGGTTCTACATGATCTAAATCAAGCGTGCAGGTATTCTCACAGAGTATGTGTCATGAAGAGAGGAAGGATTGAAAAGATTGGAGAACCCGATAAGATTTTCAGTTCAGCATTAATTAGGGATGTATATAAAGTAGAGGCAATTGTAGCCCACGATGAAGATGGGAAAGTACATATAAGACCTATAAAAGTTTTTAAAGGAGGCAAGAATAATGTTAAATGAAAAGTATCGTTTGACTAATATTAGAGAAGATAAAGATATCAAGAGCTTAAGCAAAGCTCAATTTCCTGGTCCTCACTGTCCTCTTTTTGGAGCAGTAATGACAGCGTCTTATATTGAAGATCTAACACTTCTAATAATAGGAACTGAAGAATGTACATATTATGGAAAAGATTTTGCCATGATACGTCAAAATGGAAAAGACCGTGTTTATTCTGCTGTATTGGAACAGCATGATATCACTTTTGGATGTGAAGAAGACCTTAAGGATATTATAATTAAGATAGATAGAGAAGAGAAACCAAAAGCACTTATGGTAATAACAACTTGTGTTGTAGAACTTATAGGTGAAGACACTACTAGTATTTTGCGTAGTCTAAAGGATGAAGTGGATACTAAACTGCTTATAGTGAAGACCGAACATTTTAAATGCAATAGTCATATAGAAGGTGTTGAGAAGGCACTAGAACAATTGGCATCACTTATGACTCCTATGGAGAAAAAGGAAAAGACAGTTAACATACTAGGATTCAAATATCTTGGTGTAGAAAATACTGAACTATATAAGGAACTTAAGAAAAACGGTGTGAACATATCAATGACCATACCTACTAAAGTAAATATGGAAACTATACAAAAAGCTGCTGAGAGTTCTTTGAATATAGTGGTTGAACATACAGCTTTATCACTTGCTAAGGAGATGGAAAAGTCATTGGGTATTCCATATGTGATTTTTCCTAAGGCACTGGATTTAGATAAAATAGTAGAAGCTTACGAACAAATTGGAGATATCTTAGATATAAAATTTGATTCTCTTATTAATGAAAAGTATAAGTCAGTTACATCTGATTTAATTGCTGCAGAACAATTACTAAAAAATAAAAGTTTCATTTACGGTAACACGCCTTTCAGTTGCTTTGAATTTTCTGATTTCTTGGTTGGGTTAGGTATGGTTCCAATAGTAATTCAATGTAGAGAACTGGTAAAAAGTGATAGGGAAGTAATGGATAGGTTAATTGATAAAGGCGTAAATCCTTATATAGTACGTATGGCAAACATTGCACCTCTAAGGCGAATATATGGTGAGTTAAGTCCAGATTATTATTTTGGACATGAAAGTCCAATGATTCTTGCTGAACATAATATTGTACAGATAGTAACAGATAATTGTGCTAAGAAAATTGGATTTGAAAAAATAACTGAGGTTCTAGGTACTATTTTAGAGGAAAAAGGTATCTTCAGCCTTTTAGATGAAAAAAAGAGTACTATGGAGGACGAAGTTAGAGATAAAATAAAAAATCTTAAGAATATGCCCGCACCCATGAAAAAAGTTCTACTTAATATGAAAGAGATTCCAGACGGAATGAAGGAAGCATTATTAACTTTGGACGACAATGATTCTATGGTAGAAATGATGAAAAATCATAGAGCGAGTATGTAGAGGAGGCCCTAATATGAAATTATATAAAAATAATCCTATAGCTTCTGATAGAATGGGTATCCTATGGACATTAAATGGTATTAATGATGCTGTTATCATAGAATTTGGTCCTGCTGGTACAACACATTTTTCTATTGAAGGACTTATGCAATTTGGTGCGGATACATCTGCTAAGACTTTTACAACACATATGGATGAACATGATGTAACTTTTGGCAATGAAGACAGAATCATAGATGCTATTCTAGAAATAGATGAAATTGAGAAACCAGAATACATTTTCGTTATAGGATCGTCCATAACATCAATCATTGGAATTGATCTAGAAAGTGTTAGATTTCAAGTAGAGGATAGAGTAGATAGTAAAATAATATTACTGCCAGATTGTGATTTTCAGAATGATTTTACACATGGTGTTGATGAGACATTACAAATATTGGTTAATGAGATTACCAAGAAAAGTCCCAAGATGGAGAAATTACCTTTTTATAATATACTTGGTCTAGGTATATATAATTATAATCAGAGTAGTGATTTCAAGGAAATCAAAAGGCTCATGAAAGAGAATTTTTCATTGGAGCTTGGTACAACTTTCATGTTAGATACTAATATTAAGGATATAGAACAAGCTTCAAAAGCATTAATAAATATAGTACTTCATAAGGAAGGGTTAGAAGCGGCAAAATTATTAGAAGAAGCATATGACCAACCGTATATATATTTAACACCTTATGGTATAGAAGGTACTAAGAAATGGTTGAATAGTATTAGTGAGTTATTGAATATGGAAATTACTCCGACAGAAGATAATAGTGAAATCAATAGAGTAGTTTATAAAGAAAATATGCTTAAAAGAAGAGTAGCAAGGTTGGATAATAATAAATTATGTTTTAACAACAATAATATATCTTACAAGTATTTAGAAGAATATTTATATAAACTTGGCTTCAAAAAAACAGTAGATGAAAGAGAAGCTATCATTCGTTTCTCTGATGGGATAGAAGCATTGCATAATCAAAACGTAATACAGATAAGTCCCCCAAGCTTTCGACAAGACAACGAGTATCCATATTTGCCTATCATGGGTTATAGAGGAGCTTATTATCTTGTACAACAGATCAATAATACTTTAACAAAAGCTGAGTTGTCACAGTGAGGTTGAAGTTTAAAGCTTAGGTTTCTTCATAAAAAAGGGGCTGTTTATTAGCCCCTTCCTTAACATATAAGGTATTAAAGAGATTTGTAACAGAACCACCAATCTTTGCATTCAATCTCTCCGTTGTTAACACTTTCTTCACGAGCTTTTATTTCTGCTTCTGAGCTAGCTGGAGGAATAATGACTTTATCACCAATAAAACCATTATTTGGCCAATTTTCTGGCGTTGCTACTTTATTAGCATCAGATGCTTGTAGAGCTCTTACAGCACGAAGTACTTCATCTACGCTTCTACCTACTTCTTGAGGATAATACATCATGAGACGTAAAATACCACTAGCATCAACTATAAATACTGCTCTAACAGTATTAGTGCCTTTTTTCTCATGAAGCATGCCAAGTTCAGTTGATACACGACCCAATTCATCTGCTATAACTGGGAAAGGTAATATATTTTGCCACACAAACATTTGTTTTATAACTTTATTTTGTATATACTTTTTTATAGAAGACTATTGTTTTTTAGCTTTGGCTCTTTCATAAGGTGCTTTTTCATTTGTAAGACCTAATAAGTAATCAGTGCTGGTGTTATAGAATAAAGCGAGTTCAATTAGTAATTCTAATGGAATTCTTCTGACTCCTAATTCATAGTTACCATAAGTTCTTTCTGGAATCTTTAACTCATCAGCTACTTGTTTTTGTAATAAATCATTGTCTTCTCTAAGATTTTTAAGACGTTCTAATATCATATGATTCACCTCAATGTTATTATACAAAGTTCATAATGAGATATTGACAAATATCCCAAAATGAGAGATAATAATATCTAGTCTACAATATATATACTAAAATAGGAGGTAATATTATGAATCAGTTTTACACAGAATCATTTAATAAATTAATTTATGATATATTAGACCTAAAAATAAAAGAAGTATCATTGTATAATAAAGAAATAAAAGATCAAAATTTCAAAATCAATAATTTTGAAAAAAAATTTAATAATTTATTAAGCAAATTACCAAAAGATGATGTTAGTATAATTGATAATTATTTAACTATGAATAATGATTTAAATAGTATAATGCTTAGTGAAATTTATAAGAGCGGTTTTTATGATTGTGTTAAATTATTAAAGCATATTAATATTATATAAAGATATAAATATTAAGTATTTAAAAAGGATCATTAAAAGCTTAGATAATAATAGGTTGATTATATGTTTTATTGACGAAATTTTAAAAGGAACTAATACAGAAGAACTAATCGCTGCTTCTGCATCGATATTAAAATATTTAGATAAGAAAAATTGTATAGTTGTTGTAGCTTCACATGATATTGAACTTACAAAAATTCTAAATAGACAATATGATAATTATCAGTTTCTGGTATGAAGATGGACTTATAGTGAAAGACCAATTAGATGATGCTTCCAAACGTGATATTGAGATTATAAGTAGTCAGATGAATAATCAAATAATTGAACTAGGTAAAGTGTATAAGCATGCGCCATTAGGAATAGCAGAGGATATTCATAGTTCAGAATTTATTCTAGTAGTAGACAACACATATGGAGTGTTTGTTTTTGAGAACCAAGAGAGTAAGAGAGAGGGCTACTATACTTATAACAAAGGTGTAATAAGAATCTTGAATAATTATATACTACATGATATCTATATGAATAAGATGCTGACTGATTTTGGAGAAGAGATATTCGAGAAATACGGAAATGATCTAGAAGGTCTATTGAAATTGTAAAGGATATTTGTAAAACTTTACGGGTAACTAGTTGAATAAGGTTACGTTATATGTTAAAATAAAGTAAATATTCCGTAATTAGAAGGTTATAAGTAATTATCAGAAAGGGCTTTGAATATGTTCAAGCCTATTATTTATAAACATTAAGTGATAATGACTATCATTATTAAAGAAACAATAAGTTTAATTAGCCATTTATAGTTAATACTAATAATATAAATGTGAAAAATAATAGCAAAGTTAAGGAAAGCTATTAATAAAGAATCAACGACTAGCTAACTTATTGATTATTCATAAATTAATAGAAACTAAAGAAAGAGGTGATATAAAATGAGTTTACTTAAGATTGATAATCTAGAAGTTGAGGTGGATGGGAAAAAAGTTTTGGATAAGCTTAATTTAGAAATGGGAAAAGGAGAAACCCATGTATTATTAGGTCCTAATGCTTCAGGTAAGTCAACATTACTTTGTACATTATTAGGATTTTCCAAATATAAAATAAAAGGTGGCAAGATTCTTTTTAAAGATGAAGATATATCGGATATTGAGATTGAAGAAAGAGCGCAAAGAGGTATGGCAGCAGTCTACCAGAATCCACCTGCAATCAACGTGAAATTATCAAAACTCTTGGACAAAATAAGAAAAAAGAACGTTAAGATAGAAGGAATAGAATCTTTGATGCAGAGAGATGTGAATATAGGTTTCTCTGGTGGAGAAAGAAAATTCTCAGAAGTAATACAAGTTATAAGTTTGGACCCAGATTTAATAATATTGGATGAATTAGATGCTGGATTGGACGTAGAGAATCTAGAAAGATTATGTTTGTTGATAAAAGAACAATTAAATGATAAAACGATACTATTGATTACTCATAGAGGTAAAGCACTTAACTATTTTAAACCTGATTATGCACATGTGATGCTAGATGGCAAAATCACTTGCTCATCAAAAGATTGGGAAAAAATATGGAGGTTGATTGAGGAGAATGGCTATGAAAAATGTAAAACATGTAAGTTATCTTCAGCTAGATAATGATGTTCAGATACATGAAGAAAAAGATTTAATTATTCTGCCTATAACTAAAGCTTTCGATACCTATGACTGGGTAAGAGGATTCTATTGCAAGAAACCGGAGAATGGATATTTTATATGGGTAAAGAAATCTGTTGATAAACCTATAATAACTAATATTCTTATGTGTTCTATGTATGTTGTCCAAAATACCAACAATCTAGTCGTAGTAGAGAAAAATGTAGAGGCTAAGTTACAAAGTGTTTGTGCAGCGAGAAAGAAATATTTATATGGTAAACACAGTGGTGAGACCAAAATAGTTGCTAAAGAAAATGCGATGATTGAAATCAATAATTTTCATTCATGGGGTAAATATGACACTGTTGAATCAAGTATGGAACTTATATTAAAAGAAAATGCACAAGTTTCATATAATAACAAATGCCATGAAGTTCCTATGCAGATGAATATAAGGAATTCCAACTATCTAGATAAAAAAGCCTCTCTCAACTTTGTAACTACTGTTTTAGCTGAACGTGGAAAAGTGGATATGTATGATGATACTTATCTTAATGGAAAAGATGCTAACGGTATTTCAAGAGTAAGAATGATTTCAAGATACAAATCACAGATTAATGCTTACAGTAATATGATTGGTAATGAGGCAGGAATAGGGCATCTGGATTGTATGGGATTGCTTTTATCTGATTCAGGTAGCATTGTGGCGGAACCAAAACTAGTCAACAGAAACAAGGATGCATCTCTGACACATGAAGCGTCAGTTGGGAAAATATCAGAAGATATTCTTAACTATCTAAGAAGTAGAGGATTAACAGAAGATCAAGCTATAGATTTAGTTGTAACAGGCTTCTTAGGTGAGGAAGAAGAAATAGTTATTGATGGAAGTAATATTCAATCAAAACAGTATATGTAATGGATTAATGAATAAGTTAACAAATATTTGTCAGTAATCTAGTTTGGATATTTAAGTAAATAATATGTTGGATTATAACCATATATAAGGCTGATTTAACATAAAATTAAATAGTGAAGAAAATGGAGGGGTTTATATGAGTACGGAAGTAAATCCTATTATGAATAATTTAATAGAAAAAATGGATATAAGATTGACATATCAGAGAAAAATAATATTGAATACTCTGATTGAGAATGTAGGAAAACATCTTTCTGCAAATGAAATCTATACTTTAATAAAAGATAAAGAAAACATAATAGGAATGGCTACAATATATAGGACTATTGATATGTTATTAAAAAAAGGCGTTGTAATAAAACACGATTTTGGAGATAGTGCGGCTAAATACGAAATAGAGATAGAGAATACTAGAAATCATCATCATCTCATATGTAAAAAATGCGGTAAAGTCATTGAAGCTTCAGGATTGATAAAGGATGACTTCTATGAGAGGTTATTGGAAGAGAAGGGTTTCCAGTGTACAGATTACAAATTGAAAATATTTGGCTATTGTGATAAATGCAGAGTTAGTGCAAAAGCTAATTAATAATATCTAGGAGATTATTCATTGATAGAATTATCTCCCTTTTTTTATCTTGATTTCTTGTATTAATTTTTATGCAGTTATATTAAAAGCCAATGTAAAAATGTCGATATATTCCATATAAATACTTATTGAGGGGAGTGTTATGTAATGGGTGTAGAGGCTATCAATGGAATAAAAGACAGAAAGTTTGCAAAAGCAGGTTATGAGCGTAAAATACAAGCCATAAAAAGGGTAAATAGAGTATGCAATGAGAAATTTAAAAAAACTGTGGAAAATGAAATAAAGAGAATAATTCCTAATGTTAATATTCATATTGGTAATATACCATATGGTAATAAAGCTCTAAAATGTTTTGCTCTTGGATGTGTGGCACAAGGTAATATAAAAAATATATCAGTTGAACAATGTGTATTAGATAAGATGGAGAATAATAAGGAGTTCAAGTATAGAGTTTTCAAGAACCTAACTAAGCAGTTCAATGAATTTGTACCTAGTGCTGGGGATATAAAAGTATTAGCCCAGGGGACGATAATAAACGAAGATGGGAGTGTTGATGGCTGGATATTAGGTAGCCCTAACATATTATATGTAAATTTATTGACGTAATACATAATAAAATATATAATAACAAAAGACCCAGATTTTGTTAGTGAGAATTATTTTTTATGTTTGACGGAAAGGTTATCTAGATATGATGAAAATAGGTTCACGCAATATAAAAACTGCCATATCGGTTTTTATATGCATTTGTATCTTTCAATTATTAAACAGGCCATATCCATTTTATGCGTGTATAGCTGCGGTTATATGTATGAAAAATTCTATTCAGAATTCTTTTGTTGTAGGGAAGAATAGAATGATTGGTACTACTATTGGTGGAGTCATTGGGCTTATTCTGGCTCTTGTTTTTGGAAACTATTCAATAGTAGTTGGTCTGGGAATTGTACTCGTCATTTACCTATGTAATCTTTGTAAGCAAAGTGATTCTATAGTTATCGCTTGTATAGTATTTATAGCGATTATGACTAATCTAAAAGGTACTCCATCTCATATATATGCAGTTAATAGAGTGATTGATACCTTCATAGGTATAATAGTATCCATAATCGTAAATGTATTTCCCAAAATAAAAGATGTCAGGAAAAAGGCATAGACTTGTGTCAAATAATTATCAAAATTGACAGTAAATATTCTCTGTGATATTATTAAGGTATAAATTAGAAATATCTAATTATATCTTTTTTTGCTTTTCATATACATATTTCTATACTGAATATTTCTGAATTAATATTCTATAATATCCCAATTAATCACATTTTATCATTAAAACTATATACTTGCTTTAACATCTACGGACATACTATCTTTAGTAAATAACAGAATGAATACTATATGTTTATAACTAAGGAGGTTATTTGATGATGAAAAAAAGTATCAGACTATTGCTTATATTGGTATTGACTATGCCACTTTTTCTGTTCAATACCAATAATTATGCTGCAACAGGTGGAGAGGTAGTCATTAATGAAATCTGCTGGATGGGAACAACAACCAGTGCTTACGATGAATGGATTGAACTCTATAACAATACAAACACAAACATTAATCTCAATGGATGGACTCTAAATGCAGTTGATGGAACTCCTTCCATTAACTTAACAGGTACTATTCCTGCAAAATCCTATTATCTATTAGAAAGGACAGACAATACTTCAGTTCCTAATATCAATGCTGATTTAATCTATACTGGTTCATTAGAAAACTCAAGTGAAATTCTACAATTAAAAGATAATAACGGAAATGTAATTGATAGTGTCAACAGCTGGCATGCAGGTAATAATGGTACAAAAGCTACAATGGAGAGAATAAACTCCAATATAGGTGGTACTGTCTCAACGAATTGGAATAGTTCAACTCTTACATATCAATGTGGATACGGCACTCCAAAAGCTTTGAATTCCAATTCTTCTAGTGGTTCAGGTTCTTGGACTCCTGGCAACTTGGAAATACATCACATAAATATAGGGCAAGGAAATGCAACCCTGATAGTAGGACCTACTGGAAGGTCAATGTTAGTTGATGTAGGGGAATCCTATTGGAATAGCAATGCGGATGCTTCAGTTGTAGGTCCATATGTAGAGAGTGTGTTAGGTACAAAATACATAGACTATGTGTTGATAACTCATTTTCATTGTGATCATATAGGTTATATTGGTTACGGTGGATTATGGAATCTAGTAGAACAGCAGGATTTTGTTATTGGTCAAATGATACATAGAGACTATAATAATTATCTAGGTCAAACAAGCAGTACATTCAGAAATTGGAAAACTTATTTAGAAGGAACAGGCAATAACAAATTAAATCCTGTTATAGCAGTTGAAGGAACCAATCTAATTGATTTGGGTAGTGGAGTAACAGTTGATATAATAACATGTGATGGTAATGGAGCAATACTGCAAGGAGACTTCAGTAATGATGCATATCCACCTTCTGAGAATGACTATAGTATTGGACTTAAACTAAGCTATGGAGATTTTGATGAATGGATAGGTGGAGATTTAGACGGAGAGTTCTGCACCAGTAATTACGGATACTCATATCATGACATTGAACTGAGTGTGGCAAAAGAAGTAGGGGATGTTGATGTATATTTGGTTAATCATCATGGTAGTGATCATTCAAGCAATGCTACTTTTGTTAATCAGCTTGACCCAGAGGTTTCTGTTGTTTCGGTAGGGGATAGTAATACATATGGTCATCCTAGACAATGTGTCATGGACCTTATATTAGCAACCAGTGATGTTTATTTAACAGAAAGAGGAGATATCAATACTAATATAGGAAATGGTATCGTAAGTGGAAATGTAGTCATCAAGACTTCAGACGGTATTAATTATACAGTTAACAATAATAATTATGTAGCAACTAATCCTAATAGAGTGGATAGTGATGGAGATGGATACTATAATGAAGTTGACCCTGATGATGGCGATAATACAATAATGCCACATCCAAAGGGAGGATTAGATCCATTATACCAACCATAGTTTAAGTAAAATTACCTGTATGATAAGACGTTTTATAAGGTAATATAAAGGAAGATAGACTAGGTTTAGCTATAAGCGCCTAGTCTATCTTCTAAAAGTTGTAGTCATCACCAAAATGTATTATCCAGATTCCTTTAGAATTAATTATCTTGATTATTATCTTGGAAATGTCTATGGCAGTGACCTTTTCCACCTGGGTGGTCAAAATCTTCAGTTTCAATAATTAGACGTTTTCCATTAACAATACTATCAGCTATTTTACCTCTAGCTTCTTTGTATATTCTCTGAAAAGTTGAACGTCCAATACCCATTAGTTCTGCACATGCAGATTGATCAAGATTTTTTAGATCCATCAATCTAATACTTTCATATTCTTCAATTTTAAGATTGATGATTTCCTTATTGCAGTTAGGACCATGAGGTCCAAAATTCTGAAACTGTGGTCTACAGCCTATTCTTCTTCTTTTTCTTGGTCTAGGAATATTAATCACCACCTAATAAGTTATTTCTAGAAAACATAGACTACTAATTATTATCGTTATCTGTTGAATTGTTAAAGAAACGTCCTCTGTTTCTTCTTCTTAAGAATAGTCTATCACATCTTTTTCTATTAAAACCTATTCCGTTACCACCAACATTCTTACTTTTACCATCGTTGCATCTTCCTAAACCTCTTCCAGTTAGTGGTCCATTACCTTGTGGACCTGTTCCATCCATTCTTGGCATAATTATCGCTCCTTTCATTATTTAATGGGCATATGCTCATAATCAAATTATAACACGTTTTGGGCATATGTCAATAACTAAATTAAAATAATTATAAAAATAGCAAATACTTAATAGAAATATTTCTCCATAGAAACTATAATTAATTAATAACCTTAAAAGCAGAGGAGGATAATATATTGGCAAATGTAAAAGTAAAACCAGGAATATGTGGCTTTGATACAACTATCCACATCAAATCAGAAGATATGCAGAATGTAAATATTATTATTGAAACGGAATGTCCTAATTATAAAAATATGAGTGAAGAGCTTATAGGAGTAGATGGTTTTGGTGAAGTTTTTGGAACATTTGGTGAATCTAAGGTATTTGATTTGTCTAAAAAATACTGCAAGCATCCATCATGCCCAATACCAACTGCAATATTAAAAGGTATTGAAGTTGAATGTGGGCTAGCTTTGCCACAAAAAGTAGAAATGGATATTACTAAGGAGTAAGCATATGACTAGGGGACGTTTCTTTTGACACATTACCATAAATATGATATATTTGTTATGGTGATGTCAAATGGCGAGACAAAGAAGAGAAAGAAGCAAGTCAGGTATATATCACATTATGTTACGTGGAATAGACAAGCGTAATATTTTTTTAGATGATGAAGACAGAGAGAAATTCTTATATACTTTACTGAAAGCCAAACAATCAGGAGGATTTTCTTTATACGCTTATTGTCTTATGGATAATCATATACATCTATTAATCAAAGAGAATGAAGAGATAGGGAATAGTATCAAAAGAATAACAGTAAGTTATGTTCAGTGGCATAACAATAAGTATGGTAGATCAGGACATCTATTTGAAAACAGGTATAAAAGTGAAGTAGTAGAAAGTGAAAATTATCTCTTGAAGGTTGCTAGATACATACATCAAAACCCTGTGAAAGCAGATATTATAAAATCACCATCTGTATATGTTTGGAGCAGTTACAATAAATATATAGATAAGTATTACGGTGATAATGTACAATTAGATACTGACAACATACTTAATTACTTTAATAACATAGAAAAATTTGAAGAATATATGATGAAACCTAATGCTGACCAATGTCTTGAGTATTATAACAAAACAAAATTGACTGATAATGAATTAAAGGATCAGTTAGAAGCAAAATATGATATAAAAGACATTAATAATATATCCAAGAGTAATCGGGATAGGATGATACTACAGATTAGAAAAGAAACAGGTGCCAGTATCAGACAGTTAAGCAGAGTATTAGGATTAGGTAGAGGAATAATTGAAAATGCGACAAAAATAGGATAATTAAAAGGACTAGCACAAGATAGCTGAAGCTATTAGGTGTAAGTCCTTTATTTTTTTACATAGGCTAGCTTAATCCTTATTATTTGCTATCTATAGCTATTGTTTCACCATAGACGGTCTTACTGAATTGCTGCTCAGCACTAACTAAATCCAAGCCAGTCATATTCATTTGTTTTAAATCAGTCACTCCGATTTTTAGTCTATCACATTTATCCAAGTACTGAACTGCCTCTGTTTTGAAACCTAAGAATCTAGCACCGATAGTATCTACAGAAACAGGATCTGTTCCACAGATAACAAGCTCAGTATGTCTAGGAACTCCGCCAGTTGGACCTGTTCCAATCATCGTAGGATTACAGCTCACGATTGATATATCTATAGGAATCGCTTCTGCCATGGCTGTTATGAAGCTGTGAAGATTATCATGTATTCCAAGAGCTTTTTTAGGGTAACCATGGATTTCTGCCGGAGGCCATGCTAGTGCAATGTTTTTTATACATGCTGACATGGTAGCTGATTCATGATGTTTTAACTGTGTGAAAGATATAAGAACTGTAGCTTCATTTATTATCTGATTAATCTTTGTTGAGGAAGGTCTTTCGTTATTAAGACTTAAAGTAGTGTATGGACCATAATTCAAGTCAACAAACTCTACACCTTCACTTTGGATTATTTGATCATACCCAACCTTTTTCATAACATCACCAGTGGCTTGACCACCTGAGCCGGTCGCAATAATTATTTTCTTGGGATTGGAACCTTTGACGTATTGTATAATAGTTCTAAGACTTTCGTCGCCAACAACAACTCCTGATGAAGGATTAGGTTTATCTAGATTAACCCAATTAGGTGTTATGACAACGACATCATTGTTATTAATCAATTGATTGGCAGTAATATTATTAAGTCCTTCTGTTATAGCCTGACTTTCATTTGCATTACGAGTTATTGAAATATCTGAAGACATTCTTTTTCTTTGACGCATATAATCACCCTTTTACATAAAGTTTTAGATTATTATTTGCGCCTTTAATGGTAATTATTCACTCGTATATAGGTTATTGTAAAAAAATACATTTTAAAATAATAAAATAGATACACCTAGTCTATTTTAAGTTCTAACAGTTTTTTAGCAATTCCAATATATCTTTCGAGTACATATTAATTATTATCTCTGATACTTCTCCTATAGAATATTTATGCATATTATTAATCCAAAAACGAATGACGCCTATAAGCCCCGTTGCCATGTATTCAACGTAGATTTTTCTATTGTCTATATTTCTCACCCCAGTTTTTAATTGTTTAGACTTATCTAATCCTTCACTCATATGATTCTTGATTACATTTGTGAATTTTATGGATAAATACGGTATACTCTCATCTCCTAGTATTATTTTATAAAAATCAATATCTTTTTCAATAGTCTCAAAAACCTTTTTAATCAATTCATAGAAATCATCATACCCTAAAGCGTCAATTGTATCAATATTACTATTAGCATTCATACTTTCTTTTAACTTGATTAAACACTCCGATGTAAGCTGATCTAGTAAATCATCTTTATCTAAATAATGTAGGTAGAAAGTATTGCGATTAATCATTGCTTCTTGTGCTATATCTTGAATAGTGATTTTATTATAGTTTTTCTCCTTAAGCAAATCTAAAAATGCTCTTTTTATAGATTTTTTCGTTCGTACTATCCTTAAATCTATCTTGTTACCCATAATTTTCCTCCTATTTAATAGTCATTAATTATATATATGTCTATTATATATCACTTTGACTTATATTAACCATTGTATATCATATCTATATTCTATACAATAATTAATATAATTACAGATTTAAGTATGTAATTTATGATTACTTTGAGCGTAAAAAAATATGAATTGTACAAGATGCATTGTCACGTTTAAGAAAGTGAAAATATAATTAGAAAAAAACCAAAAAATAAAAAAGGAGATTAATATTATGAGTAAAGAATTAAATTTTATTAAGGAAAACCCTATGGGATTCTTAGCAACAGTAGATGAAAATGGAAAGCCTAGAGTAAGAGGCTTTGGAATTATGATTACCGAGGATAATAGAATACTTTTCGGTACATCAAACAAGAGAAGGACTATTAAGCAGCTAAAAGTTAATCCTTATGCAGAATGGATAACAAAGTCTAAAAATTCATCAACACTGAGAATAAGTGGCGATGTGGTTATTGAAGAGGACATGCAAATTAAATTAAACACTATTGAAAACAATCCAGTGATAAAAAAACTTTATGTTGGAAGAGAAGATGAATTTGAAATGTTTTATCTTGACAACGTTGAATATGACTGGTTTGAAATGATAATACCAACTAAATAGAATCTTTAAATATATTTAAGGATTTTAGTAAGTGTAATGAAAGAAACTGGGCAGTTGTAAAATAGACAGCCCCAACAAAAGTCAGTATAATTCGTAAGAGTTATGCTGGCTTTTCAATATAAATGTAATTTTAAATATAGTTTATAATGATTAATTAAATATTTTATAGTGTCAAGTGTTATTTTATTTTATAAAGTTTGTAAATTCGACAGAAATTACTTTTGTTCGACATGCAAAATAGTATATACTAAGTAAGATAAAACAATAGCTTTATTCGTATATAAACTATATGGAGGTAAAAAAATGAAAAAATTTAGAATTATGTTAGTGGTAGTAATATTACTATTCGTTTGTAATATTAATCTATATGCTGCATCTTTAGGAAGTAAGTTATTAACACCTACAGAGGGATGGAAAAGGGTTAATGATTCAGATTCAAGAATAAGTTATATTGGAGAATTGTATTATACAAATTGGAGTCATGGTACAGTATATGATGGAGATATTCATGGACAGACAAGTCCTGACCAACAGCAAATTTGTTTTAACTTCACAGGAACTAAAATAAGAACTTATGGAGTTGGATATTCTGGGATGAATAATGGTAATATGATAATTATTGATGGTGTAGAATATGAAATGGCAAATTGGAGTCAGTTACCAAATAATGATATGGGGCTTACATTTGAAAAAACTGACCTTGAAGATAAAGAACATTATGTAAAAATAGTAGGTAACGGTAGTGAAAGGATGTATTTTGATTGTGTAGATATTGATGAAAATGCACAGTTAAAATCGTATAATGAAAATGTTATTATTGAACCTTCACTAGATATAGAATCAGTTAGCAAAATTAAAGAAGGACAAGAACTTGTTGCAGATATTGTTATACATAATGTATCAGATATTTATGCAGAAGATATAAAAATTAAATATGATGCAAATTTATTCCAGTATGTTGGATATGAGAATGTAGAAGGTCTTGAAGTTTATAATAGTCCAGAAGATAAAAATGGAGAGCTACGCTTTATTATCGCTAGCAAAGGTAAAGAAAATGTAGCAAAAGATAATACAATTATTATAAAGTTAAATTTCAAAGCAACAAAAGCTGGGGAAGGATTAATTGATATTACGCAAGGGCATATTGCAAATATTAATGAAGAATTTGATATTGAAGAAAAAAAATGTGGAGAAAAGAATATTATTATTGAGGAAGTAAAAGATGTGAATTTAAATGGAGAATTTACATTGATTGATTTAGCAATTGATGGGTATTATTATGGTATGAGTGCTGCTGATACAAATACAACAAAATATCATGCTGATGTAGATGATAATGGAGATATCCAAGATGTTGACTTGAAATTAATTGTATGTGAATTATTATCAAATTCAAATTATGAACCAAACAATTAAACTATAATAATGTAAAAAGAATAAAGCTATAATAAGCATTGATTCAATGATATAAATTAAAGATAATCTAGTTAAGGAACTGGACTTGTTTCAGTTTTTTTATAGATGGTAGTGTCACACTAAGTGTGTAAAAATCCATCCTAGCTATGTACGGCTGGGGTGGTTATTTTTATATTTATTAATAATATTCCCATAATTTAGCTGTATTATGACAATACTATAATAGTATCATTTTTGGGGTGCAAAATCTCTAGAATTAACACTGTTTAGTGAACGTTTTTACATGCTAAACTCTTTATATGATGGGAAATTAATATATTCTGTTTCATTTTTGGGTCCCATCAGCACTTACTAAATGCATGTAAAATTTACGAAGTAAAGGTGGAGATTTATACTACCTTTACTTCGTAAAAGTGAACGGTAGTTAGCCAATATAAGGTGTTATACGTTCATTATATAAAATGGTTAATTGATTGAGTATTTTATCCCAACCTCGATACCTTTGTGTCCATTTTTTGGTAGCTTTATCTGTAGCTAAAAAAAGCATTTTTTGTAAGGATGTATCTGTTGGAAAAATACATTTGCTCTTTGTTACTTTACGATATTGCCTATTAAGATTTTCAATAACATTTGTTGTATACATAATACGCCTGATGTCATCTGGGAATTTAAAAAATGGACACAATACATCCCAATTTTTTCTCCAACTCGTTAACGCATGAGGATATTTAGCTCCCCATTTATCTTCTAATTCATCAAGCTTTAATAAAGCTAAATCTTCTGATGAAGCACGATAAACCTCTTTGAAATCTCTTGTAAATTCTTTGTAATCTTTATAGGATACAAACTTGAATGAATTTCTTAATTGATGTATGATACAACGCTGTATTTCTGCTCGTGGATAAACTGTTTGGATAGCTTCTTTCATACCAGAAAGCCCATCTACAGAGAAGATAAGGACATCTTTAACTCCTCGTGAAGATAATTGATTAAGAATGTTTAACCAGAATTTAGAGCTCTCGTTTTCACCTATCCAGATACCTAATACATCCTTCATACCATCTAGGTTAACACCAATGATCACATAAGCTGCTCGATTGATAACGCGTCCTTCGGTTCTTACTTTAAAGTGAATTGCATCCATAAAAACAAAAGGGTATATAGGTTCTAAGGGTCTTCCTTGCCATTCTTTAATTGTTGGTATTAGCTTATCCGTTATTCTACTTACCATATCTGCCGAAACATTTATTCCATAGAGTTCATTCATTTGTTCATGAATATCTCTTGTGGACATACCACGAGCATAGAGACTTATGATTTGTTTCTCAATATCTGAAATATCTTTTTTCCGTTTAGGAACAATCTTAGGTTCAAAATCAGCATTTCGGTCTCTAGGCACATCAATATCTATTTCACCTAGAGAAGAACGAACTTTCTTTTGAGAATAACCATTTCGATAGTTGGATTTAGGTTGGTCATGATCGTAACGTTCGTAGCCTAGAGTTTCATCCATCTCGTTTTCAAGCATTTCTTGAATAACATCCCTAAACATATTTTTTAGAGCACCCATAATATCTTGTGGAGTTTTGATATCATTGTTTTCAATTATTGATTGTGCTTGTTCTTTAGTAATAAGATTATTTGCCATAATAAAATCTCCTTCCTGGCATTTTTATTTAGATTTTAGCCAGGTTGGAGATATTTTACACACTTTTTAGGACATTCTCTTATAGATTATTCTTTGGCTAGGATAAGTCTCTTTATGTATTTTTTATAAAATATTATAAAATTAACTAGAGGGGTATTTTTTTTGAAAATTTATCGAGTAGGAGGAATATCATTAATTGATATTCCGACCTCTCACACCACCGTACGTACCGTTCGGTATACGGCGGTTCTCTAGTTTTCACATATTTTCAAGTAATAATGAGTCATGGTCATATAACCTAGATTTACTATTTCTTTGTTTGTAAGCACACTATTTAGCATCATTGTTGAACGCCATGTCCCTTTCCTACAATTAGCCATTTCATGTACTTTCCATAAGGGTAAGTTATATTTTCTTATCATTCTATATCTAGTTTTTACTCTCTTCCATTGTTTCCAGTAGATTGCTCGGATTCTTCTCCTTAGCCATTCATCTGTTCTTTTGAGGATTCCTTTCATATCTGCTAGTCTATAGTAATTCAACCAACCAATTATATATTGTTTTAATTTTAGGATTCTGTACTCATTTCCCCAACCATTACTTTTCTTTGTCAGTTCTTTGAGTCTATGCTTCATTTTATTTATGCTTTTCTTGTGTACTCTTAACCTACACTTCCCTTTGTATCTATAAAATGTATATCCTAAAAATTTTACTTTGCTCACATGTGCTACTACTGTTTTATCTGTATTTACTTTCAAGAATAGCTTCTTTTCTATAAATACTATTATCGATTTTAGTACTCTCGTAGCTCCTCGTTTGCTTTTACAAAATATCATTAGGTCATCTGCATATCTTACGTATCGATGCCCTCTTTTAGTTAATTCTTTATCCAACTCATTTAGCATTATATTACTTAATAATGGACTGAGTGGTCCACCTTGTGGTACTCCTTTTTCTGTTTTCTCAAACATTCCATTATTTATTACTCCTGCATTTAGATATTTATGTATAATCGATATTATCTTATTATCTTTTATTGTTCTTGATAATATTTCAATTAGTTTACTTTGGCATACCATGTCAAAAAATTTCTCTAAGTCCATGTCTACCACGTATATGTATCCCTCGTCTACATTTTTACAGCATTTCTTTAGTGCTCCATGAGCACTTTTATTAGGTCTGAATCCATAGCTATTTTCTGAAAACTGCTTTTCATAGATTGGTGATAATACCCCTGTTATTGCTTGTTGTATTACTCTATCTACTACTGTTGGTATTCCTAGTTTTCTTACTTTACCCTTTTCTTCTTTTGGTATTTCTACTCTACGGACTGGATTAGGCTTATATTTACCTTCTCTTATTTGCTTGATTAAGGCTGTTTTGTTATCTTTAAGAAACGTTAGAAGTTCATCTACGCTCATCTTATCAATTCCTCCACTACCTTTATTTGATTTTACTTTCTTATATGCCTTATTTAGGTTATTTCGTTCTAAAATCTTCTCTAGCAATTCCGCCTCTTGAAAATCTGTGATAAGATGGTTGTTTTCAGCAATCTTCTCATGAATCAACACTTCTACATACTCTTTCGATTCCGTCGATACCATTTGTAGATAGTCTTTCTTATGAAGTTTTCTGTTTTTAGCTCCATGATTAGTTACTTTCATTTACTCATCTCTCCTAAAGTTCCATCCTTCCTCTAACATTTGCAACTGTTAAAGTACTATGATTTCTGCTGACTTCTTACGGTAAATCTTGTTTCAACCATAACTACGAATGTTATATCGTTTGTGTTATGTCCGTAAGATCTCCCCAGGTAAGTACACAATCTTCCTCTCCATATATCTGCCATATATACAGTTACTATTTCCGAGTAGTTATTGGACTTTGACTTGTTTGGCAGCCTTATCCATAGCAACTGCCTGATATGATTTCTGTTCGTCAGACCAGAGATTTGCCCTCCGACTTCCTTCAGATTCCTTGTCACCAAGGACACCCTTGTCATTGGCTATACGCTTACCACTACTAGGTCGCGTTAGGGACTCTAACCCTTAAGATTGTGCCCATGCTGGGCACACCAAAAAAATACTGTAATCTATTAATAAAGATTACAGCATTTCTATAAGTGCGCCCAGCATGGGCGCAATCTTAAGGGTTAAAGTCCCTAGCATGTCCTAGTAGTGGAAAGTGCATAGCCTAAGACAAGGGTGTCGTGAGTGATTGCGAATCTGAAGGAAGTCTGAGGGCAAATCTCTGGTCTGACGAACAGAAATCACATAAAAGGCATCTTTTGTGGATAAGACTGCTTAACAAGTCGAAGTCCAATAACTACTCAAAAACAAAAGATGTAAATGTGGCAGATAGATGGAGAGGAAGATTGCGCTCTTACCTGGGGAGATCTGATAGATAAGTTGTGGAAATGAATGTTGAAATAACAACCCATACAGTGATGTATGGCTGAACTATCAGAAGTCAGCAGAGGTCATAGTACTAAGTCATGCTATAGAATGACTAGGAAGGACCGAACGATAGGAGGTTTTGAAGAATTGAAAGAAACAGAGAAATACGTTAAAAGCAGACAACTTCATAAAGAAGACTATTCTCTAGAGAGTAAAGTGGAACTGGATGGTAAAGAGAAAGTGCATAGTATTTCACTGACGTCTGATAGGAAGCAAAACGACGAAAATGTATATACTAGTGCGTTATTAGAAAGAATTCTTGACAAAGACAACATGAACGAAGCCTTTAAAAGAGTCAAGAAAAATAAAGGAAGCCATGGAATTGATAAATTAACAGTAGATGAACTTCTAACTTATTTACAAGAACATGGTGCTGACTTGAAGGAATCGATACTAGAGGGGAAGTATATTCCCCAACCTGTTAGAAGGGTAGAAATACCAAAAGACAATGGGAAGAAAAGGCAATTAGGCATACCAACAGTAGTAGACCGAGTTATCCAACAAGCAATAGCCCAAGTGTTAAGTCCAATATTTGAAGAAATATTTTCAGAATATAGCTATGGATTTAGACCTAATAGAGGCTGTCATGATGCTTTGAAACAATGTAAAACATATATTAATGATGGTTATAGATATGCAATAGATTTAGATTTAGAGGCATATTTTGACACAGTTAACCATGATAAGTTAATAGGATTAATCTATAAACAAGTCAAGGATGTTAGAGTTATAAGTTTGATAAGGAAATATCTACAAGCAGGTGTTATGAAAGATGGTGTCATCAGTAAACCACCAAAAGGTGTGCCTCAGGGCGGAAATTTATCGCCATTATTGAGTAATATCATGCTAAATGAGTTAGATGTGGAATTAGAAACAAGAGGTTTGCGATTCGTAAGATATGCAGATGACTGTAATATTTATGTGAAAAGTTTGAAAGCAGCACATCGTGTCATGGCAAGTATCACAAAGTTTATTGAAGGAAGACTCAAGTTGAAAGTGAATCAAGAAAAAAGTAAAGTTGGTAGACCATGGAAACTGAAATTTTTAGGCTATTCATTCTACTGCGTAAAAGGTGGAGTGGATTTTAGAGTACATGAAAAGTCAATACGAAAGTTGAAGGAGAAAATAAAGTATCTGACAGGCAGAAGTAGAATAGGAAATATAAAAGCAACCTATATAAAAATTAAACAAGTGATAGTAGGTTGGATTAACTATTTTAAACTGGCAAAAATGAAAGATAAAATGCGACAATTGGACGAATGGTTAAGAAGTAGACTTCGCATGTGCTATTGGAAACAATGGAAGAAAATCAAAACCAAGTATAAGAATCTTAGAAAACTAGGTATTGATGAAGGAAAAGCATGGGAGTTTGCAAATACAAGAAAAGGTTATTGGCGAACAGCCCATAGCCCAATCTTATCAAAAACCATAACTAATGCAAAGCTAAAGAAATCAGGATTAGTGTCTTTAACTGAAATATATGCACAAGTATGTTAATTCTTATTGAACCGCCAAGTACCGAACGGTATGCTTGGTGGTGTGAGAGGTCGGTCATTCAATTAATGAATGACCCCCTACTCAATTAGACATTATTATACTTTTATTGAAACAAGTACCTCTTCTATATTCTATAGAATTATAGCAATTGCTTTCTTAATTCTTCACCAGATTTAGGTGATAAGTAAGCTAGTGGAATATCAAAAACAGTTTTTGCTCCAGTAGCCCCTTCGTTACTCAATCTATGGATAGCACGTGCATAAGCAACTAAAACGCTTCCAGTAAGTTCAGGATTACTATCTAATTTTAATGAGAATTCAATGATTTGATTATGTTTGTTATCTTCTCCAGTTTTACCACTGCGGATTACAAATCCACCATGAGGCATTTCTGAATGGTTAGCTTTCAATTCCTCTTCACTGATGAAAGTAACATTAGTATCGTAATCAGAGAAATAGTTAGGCATTGTTTTAATCTCATTTTCTATCTTAGCTTTGTCTGCACCTTCTTTTGCTACAACATAACAATCTCTAATGTGTTTTTCACGAGTAGTAAGTTCAGGATTCTCACCAGATCTAACTTTTTCTAAAGCGCTGTCAATAGGAATAGTGTATTGAACTGCACCTTGTACACCTTCTATTCTTCTGATTGCATCAGAATGACCTTGGCTTACACCACGACCCCAGAAAGTATAATCATTACCTTCAGGTAGAACACATTGGGATAATAATCTATTCATTGAGAATAAACCTGGGTCCCATCCAACTGAAATAATACTTAGATTATTATTTGATTTTGCTGCTTCGTCAACTGCTTCAAAGTATTCAGGAATCTTAGCGTGAGTGTCGAAACTATCAACTGTATTGAACATTTTTGCAAACTGAGGACCTTGTACAGGAAGATCTGTAGCTGAACCACCACAGAGAATTAATACGTCAATATCATCTTTATATTGCTCTGCATCAGCAATAGATAATACTTTTACACTGTTATCAGCAACTACTAAAGTTTTTGGGTCTCTTCTTGTAAAGATAGCAGCCAATTGCATATCAGGATTCTGCTTAATTGCAAATTCAACGCCTCTTCCTAGGTTTCCGTATCCAACAATACCAATTTTAATTATGTTTTTCATATGTACCTCCTTGATTTATGTTAAATTATTTATATAAACGTAGCTGACTTTATTGCTTGTGACATATGATGCTTCACTATAAAAATGCAACATAGTCATTTTTCTTCTATAAAAAATTATACAATGATAAACTATAAAAGTAAATAAAAAATTTTATTTCCTGCAATTATTTCAATTATCAAATTAGTACAATTTAAATAATGACATCCAATATCAATTATTAATTGGTATTATTTAACTAGTAAATCTACTGAAAAATATAATAAAATTTTAACTAATATAACGAAGTTAAATGGATATCTACCTATTTGAATAAATCTAGCTTATATAATATGAGAAATTATGGATAAAATACAAATTGACAATAAATATCTTAAGGAGTAACATTATAGTTAAAGTAAAATAATATTTACTCATTTTAATTAGAAAAGGAGTTATTATAATATGAACAAAAAACAATTCGTAACAAAATCCAGTTTACAACCTGCACCTAAGGTATTAGTATCTTGTAGAGATAAAGATGGTAAGGATAATGCTCTTGCTGTTGGTTATTGTGGTAACTGCAGCTATGATCCACCAATGGTTATGGTTGGAATCGTTCCATCAAGACACTCATACCAAATGGTAAAAGATACTAAATGTTTTGTTGTAAACTTACCAACAAAAGATTATCAAAAAGAATTTGATTATTTAGGTAGCGTAAGTGCAAGAGACGAAGATAAATTAGCTAAGATGAATATAAAAACAGCTGATGCTAGCAAAGTTAATGCACCTATATTAGTAGATTGTCCAGTAAATATTGAATGTACTGTTGTTGATTCAATAATGACAGGTTCACATGAAATGTTTATAGGAAAGATTGAAAATATTAATGCAGATGAAAATATTGTGAATGAAGATGGAAGTATAGATTATTCTAAGTTGGATTTAATTTAATACATATTTTATAAAAAAGCACCTATAAGTTTGGATAAGATTATTATGATATTTTACCAAATTGGTGCTTTTTTATTTTAGGTGTAAACATCGTCAAACTACCACAAAATATGCTTACAATTGAAAAATAATGTTAAAGTATGATATGATTAGAATGGTTTTAAATGGAATTGTCTTAATTAAGTATTTCTAGAGAAATAGAGGTATATTTGATGAGAATAGGTATGTTTGCAAAATTAAATAATCAAAGTATAGACACAATTAGATATTATATAGGACTAAATCTAATTCATCCATTTCGTAAGGGAAGATACTATTATTTCGGTAAAGAACAACAAAAAGAATTGGATGAGTTATTATATTTAAAAAAAATGAGATTTACATTACAAGAGATTAAGAAAATTACTTTAATCAAGCAATTAAACAAAATAAAAACAGTGACGAAGAGTAATTATATAAAAGATATATTGTTACAGAAAAGAGAGTCAATAGAATTAGAAATAAATGATTTGAATAGGATTATCCAAGCACTTGATGATGAAATTAAAACAATAGATGAAAAACAAAATATAAACCTGAAACAAAAGGGGGTAGCATTTAAAAATTTAGAATATATATGCTGCCCTAAGTGTGGTAAACCCATTGAAATAAGTAAAGGTGTGTTAAAAAATAATTCTATTTATGAAGGATTAAGTGTATGTGATTGTGGTTATTCTATTTCTATCAGAGAAGGTATTATTATAACAAAACATGATGATGATAATATTATTGAACCGTTTATTAAGTATAATAATCCAATAGATACAACTATTAATGATTTACCCCAATCATATATTGATTTTATGATGAGCTCTACCAAAGAGATTGTGCAGATACTTATTGAAAAGAATTTATCTGATAAAATACTTTGTTTCATGAAATCAGGTTTAGGATTATTGGAGATAAATTTACTAGAACGAACGCAGAATATAAAATTAATGATGTTAATTGATGATGATTTTAATAAACTTAAAATTGCTAAAACATCGATAGAGTCTAAGTTTCCTAATGCCAATATTATCTATGTTTGTAGTGAGCTTTTTGATTTGCCATTTAAGAAGAAATCTGTGGATATAGGTATAGACTTTTATGCTTCATTTGTTAACGGTTTTAGATGGGAATATAATATATATGAATATATAATTCCAATTTTAAAAGACAGAAGTAGTATTATAGGTTTATATCTATATTTTAAATCCTTTAATATGTTGACAAGGTTGGATTGTGCTAGAAGAAAGTTGTTTGATAGTATTACAATATCAGATATCATTGAGGGGAATAATTATAAACAAAATAAAATCTATGATGAAACCATACTTTTAGAAGGGGAGAATATAAATGGGTTTTTCATTGAAGGAGATAAAGTTAATTCAAGAATTATGGTTTTTGAAAGAGATTAAAATTAGTATGGAGATGACTCAATACTAATTTTTTTATAATACTAATTTAGTTAAAAATGGTATTTGTATGGAGTAGCCTTAACATTTTATAATTAATTTATTAATAAAGACGAGGTGAAATATGAAAACAGTAGTAATAAGAGAATGTAGCAATATTAAATTAGACTCTAGTTATGAGTTGAATTTGGATACGTTTAATCCAAAAGATTGTACAGGATGTTGGAGTTGTTGGTTAAAACTCCTGGAAAGTGTATTTTTAGAGATTTAGATCAATTTCATAGAAAATATCTTGAAGCAGATAAGGTTATAATCTTTTCTCAAATAAAAAAAGGTTTCATAAGCGGTAAGATGAAGACGATAATAGATAGATTAATATGCCATTATCTACCTTATATAGAAATATCTAAAGAAGGGTCTAACCACCTAGCTAGATATAATAAATATCCCGATATAGAATTTTACTATGAAGGTAATTTTTCCATGAAAAATGGTAAACAAATCCTTGAAGATTATATTATAAGGACATTCACTCAATATCGTTCTAAAAACATCATGGTTAAGGATATTAATACTTGGGGGGCAACAAAATGAAAACTATAATTATTAACGGATCACCTAAGGGTAAGAATGGCAATACAGAAATATTCATTGAGAATTTTACTAAGAAAATACATAGTGATGTAGTTGTAAAACGAATTATTGAAGAGGATTATAAGATATTGTCTAATCAGGTTATGAAATATGATACAGTCATAATAGCATTACCATTATACATTCATGGTATGCCAGGGATAGTGATGAAATTTATTGAACATTTACATGTAAATGATACTAATAATCCTAAAAAAATTGGTTTTATACTTCAGTTTGGATTTTCTGAAGGATTTCAAGGAGAATATATTGAGAGATATTTTGAATCTATGTCAGAGGAATTAAATATGATCTATCTAGGTACGTTAATCAAACCTGAAGCAGCAGCAATTTATATGTTACCTAAAATATTTACATATAAATTATTTAAGCGATTGCAGAAGTTTGGCAAGATATATGATGAGACCAATACATTTGATAAAAGACTGATAACTAAAATAAAGCAACCTTATAAGATAAAAGGATTAAAACTAATTTTCTTTAAGGTATTAACAAATCTAGGATTAACTAACAAGATGTGGAACAAATTTCTAAAAGACAATAAAGCATATGAAAAAAGATTTGATAGACCCTATTCTATATAATAGTGAGTCTGTAAATAATTTTGTGTAAATAGCAATCCTTCTAGATTAATGATAAAATAAATATAATCTAGGAGGATTTTTTATGGCAAGAAAAAAACGATCACCAGAACGAGAAGCATTAATCAAACAACTTATTGCAGAGTACCAACCTAAAACAGCCCAGGATGCACATGATACGGTCAAAGACTTACTTGGGGATATGATTCAAGGTCTGCTTGAAGGAGAACTTGAAGATGAACTAGGTTACAGTAAGTATGACTACCACGAAAAGGAAACCAATAATAGTCGGAATGGCTATAGTAAGAAAACTGTTCGTTCATCTTCAGGAAATATTGAACTCGATATTCCTAGAGATCGAAACGGAGAGTTTGAACCTCAAGTCGTAAAGAAGTACCAAAGGGATGTCTCAAACATTGAAGATCAAGTCTTATCTATGTATGCCAAAGGCATGACTACGAGAGATATATCAACTCATCTTAAATCTGTTTACGGTGTTGATGCATCTGCGGAAATGATTTCTAGAATGACTAATAAAGTGCTACCAATAGCTAAAGAATGGCAAAACAGACCTCTTACTGAAAAATATGCCATCGTATTTATGGATGCGATTCACTACAATGTTCGAGAAAATAACGCCATTGTCAAGAAGGCTGTTTATATCGCTATCGGTATCAAGTTAGATGGCAAAAAAGAGGTTCTAGGGATGTGGATTGGTGGTAATGAAAGTGCTAAATACTGGTTAGGTGTACTTAACGAAATTAAGAATCGAGGTGTAAAAGATATTCTTATTATGTCTGTCGATGGGTTAAGTGGATTCGGTGATGCTATTCATGCAGTCTATCCCCAAACGGAAATACAAAGATGTATTGTACACCAGATTCGCTATTCAACAAGGTTTATTTCCTACAAGGATATCAAATCTTATATGAAGGATTTAAAGCTTGTTTATCAAGCTTCTACAGAAGATATTGCCTTACAACAGTTAGATGCATTAGAAGATAAATGGGGTAAGAAATATTCCAGTTCCATCAGCTCTTGGAGAAACAACTGGCCATCATTGTCCACGTATTTCAAGTATCCACTAGAACTCAGAAAGATAATCTATACGACAAATGCGATCGAAAATTTCAATAGGCAGTTACGAAAAGTAACCAAGACAAAATCAATCTTTCCAACAGATGATTCCTTGTTTAAATCCCTTTACTTAGCAATGATGGATATCACAGCTAAGTGGAAAGGAAAGCCACGTGAATGGCCTAAAATCATGGAGCAACTCTTCATCTATTTTGAGGATAGAATATCAACGGCGGATTTAGATTAATAATAATGGGGCTGTTGCATTAGCCAATAAAATTGGCTAATGCAAGCCTTTTTTTGTGCATTGATTAACTTCTTTGACAGCATATCTAATACTAATTTTCAAAAATGGGGTAATTTAATAGACGTTCCAATAAACGTATAAAATATATTGATTCTGTAAAATTTAAATACTAAAAACTATGCACTTTTCTTGACTGAATGTAGATATTTCCCTAGGCGACCATTTTGTATTTTTCGATGTAGTTTATTCATGTTATTTCCTAAGGCGAGAAAGATACTCTCAGCTAAAACATTCTGTGTACCACGGGTTAAATATCTTCTGAATCCCATATCCTGTTTGATTTGTGCAAAGGAGCCTTCTGCTTGAATACTTCTATTTATCCGCAACTCAATACCTTCATCACTAACTATCCGTACCAAATCCTCTTTTCGATATTTCATGAATTCTTTAGAAATCTCTAAGCGTTTGGTTCTTTCTTCTAACGGTGTTTTACAGTTGCGTCCTTTAATGCACTGGGCTTTATAATTACAATCTTTGCAATCTTCGCATTGATACTGGGTCTTTACCATCTGGTATCCTGTTCTACTTTTTCTGTTAATTGTACCTGTTACTTCTAGGCGTTTGCCATTCTTACAAATATAGGTATCTGTATCCTTTTCATAATCCATATTTTCTACACGGCTAATATCATTTTTGTATTTTCGCTTCTTTGATATTTCGTAGTTTGCAGGTTTTATAAAAGCTATCTGTCCATTTTTCTCTATAAATCCATAATTTTCTTCGCTTTCATATCCTGCATCAGCCACTATTTTTTTATATTTAAAATTTAGATGTTCTTCCATTTCTTTAAGGAAAGGCTTCAATGTTGTTGTATCTGTAGGCTGAGGACCTACTGTTACCCATGTAATATATTCCGCATCTACACCATGTTGTAGATTATACGCAGGTTTTAATTGCCCATTTTTCATGGCATCTTCTTTCATTCTCATAAAAGTTGCATCTTGATCCGTTTTTGAATAGCTATTTCTGCTACCTGAGATATATAGTTTTTTTGTATACTCTTTGATTTTATCAAGATAGTGTTCAACTTCCTCTATGGCTTTTTGCAATGGTGTCTTTCGTCTACCAGGACCATGAACAAACTCAATCTTCTCAATCTTTTTTATCACATACAGCTTCTTTCTAAGCTGTTTCAAGTGTTTGATTCTCACTTCATTTGAGTAGATGAGATTGATACCAAAGAGTTCTTCACAAGTAGCAACAAAGTCGGCTGCTTGTTGTAGTTTTCTAGCCATATGCCTTTTGACTGCCTTTTTCCATACAAAAGTATATTTGTTGGCATTGGCTTCAAGTTTGGTTCCATCAATAAAAATAGCTTCACCTGAAATTTCACCAAGGTCATATAAGAAATCTGTCACTTTAGCCATAATTGATTTGCTAACTGGGCAAAATGTAAGGTTTTAAATCTTGAAAGTGTAGTGTGATCTGGAGCACTTTTACCTTCCAAAAGAAACATAAAATTTATATCTCTTTGGCAGGCACGCTCCAATGGTCTAGAGGAATAAATGTTATTCATATAGCCATAAATCACAAGTTTTAGAAGTTGAGTTGGTGTCGCCTGATTTTCTCGTATCCGAGAATAAGTCTCATATAAATCTGATAAATCCAATTCCTCCACAAAATGACTTAGCAACCTAACCGAATCGTCTTCTGGTATTACGTATTCAATATTTAATGGGAGTTTTAATTGATATAATGTCCCATTCGTTGTATAATTTTTATGTAAGATTTTTTTACTAGTCATAATTAAATTTTACACTAAATCTTGGACTTTTTGTAGCCCAAGATTTTTTAAAATGGACAAAAATGGAGCTGTGCACTAATTATTTAGTGCAACAGCCCCTTTTCAGATTAGCTGGCATAATGTATCATATTATTATAAACAATCTTAAAAGGAAGATGAAAAGTTTTAAAAATATCATTTATATTGTTTGAGGAGAATCATATCATGAAACCTTACAAAGAAAACTTGATTTCACCAGAATTACCTTTTCCAGTAGAAATATTTATCCAAGACAATGAAAAATCAAATATTATTGTTAAGCCTCATTGGCATGATTGTATTGAAATATTATACATGATTCAAGGTACAGCATTGCAACAGATAAATGATAGGGTTTTAAAAGTTAATGTTAATGATATTATTCTATTAAACAATGGGGATATTCATGGTACATGGTGTGCTGCGGAGGATAAGACTAAAATATTAGTTGTAAAGTTCTTACCTGAAATGATAAGCAACATATCGAATATTTATGAATCCAAATATATAATTACCTTTTTACAGAGCGCGAATAAATATAAAGATGATTCTCCAAGAGTATTTCAAAGTACAGATGAACTAATTGATTTATTTATGGGGGCATATAATGAGTTCATTAATAAAAAAATGGGATATGAGATCTTTATAAAGGGATATATTTATCAAATGATTGCTATATTGATAAGAAATGATAATATAAGATTATTCCAACCAACTATCAAAGAAAATGAATTGATAGAAATCAATCCTTTGCTGAAATATATTGAACTCCATTACAAAGAGAATATAACTTTGGAAGAAGCCGCATCTATGGTTAATAAAAGCTATTATCATTTCTCTCGATTCTTCAAAAAAGCTACTGGGAGGAATTATAAAGAGTACATTGATTTTGTTAGGGTATGTGAGGCAGAGAAGCTTTTGATTTCAAAAGATATGAATATATCTCAAATCGCTTATGAAGTAGGGTATAATAATGTATCTAGTTTCAATCGTGTATATAAACGGATAAGAGGATATTCACCTAGTAAGATAAAAAAAGCAAAAACTGCAAAGAATTAAGCAAAAAGTAGATATATTTTAATCGCCTGTTGAGTTAATCTATAATTAGGAACTATAGATTAAAATAGGAGGTAATCAATATGAGTAAATTCGTTCCAGATTATAATAATATCTTGAATGCAGCAAATAATGTTAAGCCTGCAAGAATGCCATTGTATGAGCATATTATTTCAGATGAAAGAATGGAAAAGATTCTTAATAAAGAATTTGTTGAATTATTAAATGGAAATATAGCCGATAAAAGAGAATATATGAGAAACTATACAAATTTCTTCAAAGAAATGGGATATGATACAGTATCCATGGAAAGATGTATAGGACAGATAATGCCTGGTAGTGGTGCATTAGGAAACCACCAGCCTGGTGTTATTAAGACAAGAGAAGATTTTAATAAATATCCTTGGGCAGAGATACCAGATCTATTTTTTGATGCTTTTTCAGATGATTTTAAGTTATTAAGAGAAGAAATGCCACAAGGTATGAAAGCAATAGGGGGACCAGGTAACGGAGTTTTTGAATGTGTTCAAGACCTAGTAGGATATACTGAATTATGTTATATCTCAATTGATGACCCTGAACTCTATAAGGACTTGTTTAGTACAGTTGGTAAGACTATGTTTGCCATATGGGAAAGATTTTTGAAAGAGTTTGGAGATATTTATGCTGTATGTAGATTTGGTGATGATTTAGGATTCAAAAGTCAAACTTTAATATCTGCAGATGATATCAGAAATAATATAATACCTCAATATCAAAAGATAATTGCAGCAGTTCATTCTTATAATAAACCTTTTCTACTACATTCATGTGGACAAATCTTTGACGTTATGGATGACCTTATTAATGTAGCAAAAATCAATGCTAAACATTCTAATGAAGACCAGATAGCTCCATTCTCTGTTTGGGTAGAGAAATATGGAGATATAATTGGTAATTTTGGCGGAGTAGATACAGATGTCTTATGCCGCTGTAGTGAACAAGAAATAAGAGAGTATGTTAAAAACGTCATAAATTATTCTGTAGACCATAAAGGATTTGCTCTAGGTTCTGGAAACTCAATTCCAAGCTATGTACCAATTGAAGGGTATTTAGCAATGGTAGAGACTGCAAGAGTGTGCAGAGGAGAATAAGATTAATGTAAATAGACTCTGTTTAGCTGTAAGTGAAGTTTAGCTAAACAGAGTCTATTTTATTCTAAATCAATTTTCTTACAAGATTCCCCAATCACAATTGAAACATCAATTATATCATGAACTGGAGTATGTGTTTTTGAAGTTATAGCTTTGAATAATGATTTAGCTATTTTTTTTATGTTTTGTTCAATGGTTGTAATTCTTGGATAGAAATATGGTGAAACAATCCCGTCAAAACCTACAACTGATAAATCATCTGGAACAGAAATATTAAGTTTATAGGCTTCCATAATAAGTCCTTTTGCTATCTGGTCGTTAGCACATACAATCGCGGTTGGTTTCTCATTAAGTGACCAAAAATAATTAAGTGCTTTAACTCCAGTTTCATAATTGAAGTGACCAGTAAAGATATAATCTTCATTAATATGTATATCATGAGACTCTAAAGACTTAATATAGCTGTCTTTACGTTCTTTTGCTGTCTGAAATTCATCCATAGCACCAGCAAAAGCAATTTTTCTATGGTTAAGATTATATAGATAATCAATTAACATCCTAATCCCCTTCATGTTATCTGAACGTACAGTTGAGAATTTGGTATCTGCTGATCTATCCAAACAGGCAATAGTCTGGCTGTCAGATGAATAAAGATTATAATTAACTCCTTCAGTAAGTATTATTCCTGAAGTACGTATGCTTTTACAATAATTCAGATACTCCCGTTCTTTGTCAATGTTATTCTCCGTATCACAGATTAATAGAGTATATTTGTTTTTGAAAGCAATATTATTAAGTTTCTTTACTAAAGATGTAAAAAATGGATTTTCCATATCATAAACAAATATGGCTATTGAATTCGAAGTCTTGGAAAATAAATTTTTTGCCATCTGGTTTGGAACATAATTATATTCTTCAATAACAGCCATAACTTTTTTTCTAACCGCTTCAGATGTTGAATCAGATGAATTGATAACCCTTGAAACGGTGGCTGTTGAAACACCTGCTATCTTTGCTATATCTCTAATACCAAAATATTTTTTTTCACTACTACTCAATTTAATCATCATCCCTATTTAATTTCTTATTATGTAACAAGTTTACTATAAAAATAGTGATAATGCAAGTCAATTTGGCTAATTATGAATTATTGCTAATAATTACATTTAAAACAGAATCCTCCAGCATATCATTAGTCTGAATGCATAAAATAACTGGGGAGTAGTGAAATAATATGGAATAATAAACATTAAAGTGTTGACAATATATATAAATAAGCATATAATAATAATTGTAACAAGTTACATTAACGCAAAATACATATTAAGGTGCTGATAGATATGAATGATAGAATAACAAAATTAAGAAAAAGATTATTTGAGACTCAGCCAAAGATTTGTTCCGAAAGATGCGTTATTTTTACTGAATCTATGAAACAATCTGAAGGATTACCTATTGCCATAAGAAGAGCAGAAGGATTCTATGAGGTATTGGATAAAATGTCAATTGTTATATCAGATGATGAAATAATTGTAGGTAATCAAGCCAAATGTCCCAAATCATCACCAATCTATCCTGAATATTCATATGAATGGTTGATAGAAGAGTTTGATGGTAATCCATATTATTTTGATGAAAGACCTGGAGACAAATTCTATTATGATGAGAAAACAAAACAAGAGATTCTAGCATGTATTGATTATTGGAAAGGTAAATCATTATATGAGAATTTCAGGAAAACTCTTTCTACAGAGATAAATGAAGCTTGGGATGCAGGTATAATTGATGATACTTGGGTATCGGCGGCAGGATTAGGTAATGTCATAGTAGATTATAATTTGGTTTTGAAAAAAGGTCTAAAAGATGTTATTACAAGGATAGAGAAAAGGATATCAGAACTTGATTTGAAAGAACCTGGCAATGTAAAGAAAAAGTGGTTTTTGGAAGGTGCTTTAAAAGGAAATCAAGCAGTAGTTAATTTTTCTAATCGAATTGCGTATCAATGTGAGATAAAAGCCAATGAGATAGAAGACGAAAATCGAAAAAAAGAATTATTAGACTTAGCAAACATATGTAGAAATGTTCCATTAAATCCAGCAAAAACTTTTCATGAAGCAGTTCAAAGTATTTATTTAATATTATTGGCAGTGCATCTAGAATCAAATGGTCATGCTATTTCACTAGGCAGATTCGACCAATATGTTTATCCGTTTTATAGAAATGATATAGAAAAAGGTATATTGACAAGAGAACAAGGATTAGAGATTATTGAAGCATTTTTTATTAAATGTAATGAGCTCAATAAACTTCGTTCATGGCCTGACTCAGAATTTTTCCTAGGATATCAAATGTTCATTAATTTAGCTATTGGAGGTCAGACAGTAGATGGCAAAGATGCAGTAAACGATGTTTCATATCTATGTATTGAGGCATGTCAAGATGTGAAATTATTTACACCTTCTATCTCAGTGAAATGGTTTGATAAGACCAGTGACGAATTCATGCTAAAAGCTTTGGAAGCTGTTATGGTACATCAAGGAGGCCAGCCGGCATTTTACAATGATAAGGCATTTATGAGGACATTAGAAAATATGGGTATAGCAAAAGAAGACTTGGTAGATTGGTCTCCAGATGGTTGTATTGAAGCTTCAATACCTGGCAAATGGGATTTTGCTGCAAAAGGACCTTGGTTGAATGTTGAAAAAATATTAGAAATAACATTGAACAATGGTGTTGATCCAAAAACAGGAATGCTGTTTAAGAAAACAACCAAGGACATTAGAAAATGTGAATCTACAGAGGAAATATTTAATGAATATAAACAATTGCTTAAGTTTTTTATGGACCTTCAAGTAATTACTGAACATATCAACGATGAGATTCACGTTCTTAATGATATTAACGCTTTTAGGGCTTCGCTAGTTGAAGATTGTATCGGAAGAGGCTTAGATCTTGTTGAAGGTGGTTCCTTGTATTCAGCCGATGGAGGACCTACAGCAGGAACTATTAGTGCAGGTAATGCATTAGCTGCTATTGATACCGTTGTTTTTGATAAAAAAATTATAACCATTGAACAGTTATTATATGCACTAGAAACTAATTTTGAAGACAATGATACTACACCAAAAGGAGAAGAAATTAGATTAATATTAAAAAATAAAGCTCCAAAATTTGGTAATGATAATGATATCGTTGATGGTTGGGTAGTGAAATTGGAAGATTTCATAGGTTCTTCATATAGACATGATTACAAAAGTTCTAAATATGGAAAAGGACCTATACCATGCTGTTACTCGTATAGTCAGAGCCCTGTTACTGGAAATATTGCTTTTGGAAGGTGTATAGGAGCAACTCCTGATGGAAGAAAAAGTGGAGAACCAGTGAATAATGGTATATCTCCTGCTAATGGTACAGAAAAAAATGGAGCAACAGCAACATGTAATTCAATAGCTAAATTGCCTAGTATATGGTTCCAAAAAGGTGCAATATTCAATATGAGACTTATTAAACCAGCACTTGCTACCAAAGAAAATAGAAAGCGAATTATTGATATGGTTAAAGTATTATTTAATAACTATGGTCAGCAGATTCAATTTAATGTTGTTGATGGTGAGATATATAAAGAAGCCATGAAAAATCCACAAAATTATAATGATCTGATGGTAAGGGTATCTGGTTATAGTGCATTATTTACTACATTAGTACCGGAAGTCCAGTTAGATGTTATTAATAGAACGGAATTAGAAATATAATGTTGAGTTATGGAGCTGAAATATATGGAGACCGCAAGAGTTTTTAATATTGAAAGATTTGCAACAGAAGATGGTGAAGGTATTAGGACAGTAGTCTTTCTAAAAGGTTGTGAGTTAAGGTGCAAATGGTGTGCTAATCCTGAATCACAAGAATTTAGAAGAGAAATTTTGTTCAAAAAAGCTCCATGTACTAATTGTGGCAGATGCATAGAAATATGTAATCAAAAAGCTATAGATTTAAGAGAAGAGTTTGGTTTCATAACTAATGCTAGTCTATGCAATTACTGTGAAAGATGCGTTGATTATTGTGTGAATAATGCAAGATGTGTAGTTGGTATGGATATGAGTGTTGATGAATTAATCAAAGAAGTTCTAAAAGATATAGAGTACTATAAGATGTCAGGTGGTGGTATTACTTTTAGCGGAGGAGAACCATTATTCTATAGCAGATTCATAAAAGAGTGTAGTAAAAAATTAAAAGAATATAATATCACCACTTTAGTAGAAACTTGTGGATATATAGATAACAAGAATATGAAAGAAATATGTGATTATTCTGATTACATTTTCTATGATATCAAACATATGAATAGTGAGAAACATAAGGAATTAACA